>DASVMB010000432.1:0-9591 GCA_036384575.1 Bacillota bacterium | reverse complement strand
TCTCGGTGGCAATATTCCCTTTTAATACGGCTAAACCGCCCTGTGCATTAATGGGGTTTTTAACCTCATGGATAACCTGTTTATTCTTGTTTTGCGCCTTGGCAATCTGCTCTCCGACGGTTCCGAACATACCCCTGGCGGAAGTATTGATCTTCCTGGCCGCGGCAAGTTCTTTCAGAACGGCGCCCAGACCGCCTGCCTCGGAAAAATCAACCATGGTGTATGTCTTGTGGTTTGGATAAATGGCGTTGATTACCGGAACATCCCTGCTGATTTTGTCGAAGAATTCGGGTGTTATGTCCATGCCCGCCTGCCGCGCGATAGCCGGAATATGCAAGATGGAGTTGGTGGAGCCGCCTGTAGCCATCATATAACGTACCAGATTTTCGAAATTATCAATGTTGACAACATCCAGCGGGCGAATCTCCTTTTTTACGAGTTCGACAATTTTACGTGCCGCCTGCCGCGCCATTTCATGCCATTCGGGACTTTGAGCCTTTACACTTGCATTGCCGGCGGGGGAGAATCCCAGAATTTCAGCTGCCGCGCACATGGTATTGGCAGTCCCCATAAACGGACAAATACCGGGCGTCGGACACGCCTCGCTTACAATATCCTTATACTCCTTCTGGCTAATATCGCCTGCAATATACGCGGCATAGGCCTGCTTCGTATGGGTCAAGGTTATCATTTTCCCGTTATGGAACCCCGGCTCCATATAACCGCCGGTAAACATGACCGCCGGAATGTTCACCCGCATAATACCCATCAGCATGCCCGGGACTACCTTATCGCAGCTACCCAATAAAATCATGCCTTCAAGCATATTCAGCTCTGCGGTTGTTTCCACCTCGGATGCGACAAGATCGCGGGCCGGTAAGGTATATCGATCTCCCGGCGTATTGGAGCATATACCGTCGCAAATGCCCGACACCGGCAGTTCACGGGCCAATCCGCCGGCATTGTAGATTTCATCCTTGAGCTCCTGGATGACATCTTTAAAATCAAAATGTCCCGGGTTCATCTCGTTCCACGAATTAATGATACCAATGACAGGGCGCTTTGCATCCTCGGGCGATACTCCCATTGCATAAAGCAAAGCATTACGATGGTCAAGCGATTCTTCATTCCAATTACGAATCATTTGTCAGTCTCCTTTGTGTAAATTCATTCACGCGTTTTGTGTTGGTAATCAATAGATTTCTTTATCACGATAAGCACGCCAAACGTTTTCAAACCAGAAATCATCCGTTGGAATCGGCCGTACCGGCACCCAGCTCAAACTAAATTCGTTGGAACAATAATTGCATTCCAACGTATAGCGACGGAGTTCTTCGTTCTCCAGCCGGAAATTCCAGGAGGTATCCATCTGATCGGAGATGCGTTCCCCGTTTCGATCCAGTACCAGATAGGAACCGCGGCTGCCGCCGCCTTTTTCCAAATAAGCCTCGATACTTTTCAGAACCGCAAGCTGGGTGAGGCAAAGCTGGCGGTTTTGGAAAAACGCAGTCAGTTCGGAATGGTCTTGTAATCGCACTTCACCGGAGTTTATCCGCTGCCATTGAGCTTCGGCCTCTTTCACTGCCGCACGAACGGCTGTCAGTTCACGGATATGGGCGGCGACATGGCTCATTCTTTCTTGAAACTCCTTGCGGAAGGACGCCAGATCTTGCCCGGATTTTTCGTTATTTCCAAGGACCTGATTCATTAAGTGAAGTTTGTCGGTAACCTGGTTTTGAGAAAGCATGACAAATTGTTCACCGGCCATCGTATAGCCGGAATAACGGGCCGCAATATACTCGGCCGCTCTGCACCCGCCAACCTGCCCGGAGTTGAGTGCCGAACCGCCGGGGCGATATACTCCGTGGGTTCCGTTAACTTCCCCAACCGGGAAAAGATGGCGCAGGTTTGACTGCCACCATATATCACCCTTTAAACCGCCGTTATTATGCTGAGCGCAGACCGCGATCTCCAGGGGTTCGTGATGAAGGTCGATTCCATGCTGGGCATAGAGTTCGATGGCCAGGGGATTGATTTTGGCCAACCGTTCGATGGGAGTACCAAAGAGCCCGTTCGACTTCTTCAGATACTGAAAGGCTTCCGGCTCCAATTGATCAAAACAAAACTCGCCGGACTTTTGGTCAAAAGAGGGATTGTTCCGAAAATCCATGAATACCCGGCGTTTCTTAAGAACATTCTCCTGATATACCAGGATATCAATGAGCGAAGAGCCCCAGTTTTTGACCTTGCGGGGATCAAACGGCCATTGATATCCTTTGAGGAAGGTGGCGGTACCCAGCTTTCCCGGCGTGGGGAAGTAGTCGTTTAAAAATTCCCGCGGGTCGCCGCCATCCTGATTGGTACTTATATATCTGGGGATTACCTGCTGGTATGTACCGGAGACACTCCAGCGAAATTGGGTAGAGGATATACCATATTGCCATTCGGTCAGGTTGACGGCCGTCGCGCCCGCCTCCAAGGCAATTCCGGTGCTTCCCAAATGCCCCTTGGGGAAAACCGAGGTCTGATAAAGCCCCCCCGGTCCGCCGGTTCCCATTACGATATTTTCCGCCTGTAAAACCAGAAGGGAACCTGTTCCCGAATGGAGTTTGGCTTTATCCAGCGCTATGGCGCCGATGGCCCGAGGCCCCTTATCATCCGGAGCGGTGAGTAACGAGATAACCTCATAACCATCCATGATAGGTAGCTGCTTCTGTTGCGCCTGGATCAACAATTTCTGGTACATCTGATTGGAAGTCCAAGGTCCGGCCGAAGAAGCCCGCTGTTTGGGATCGTGATCCGTTTTGTAGCCGACATATCCGCCAAATTGATTATGAGGGAATGGAACTCCGATCTCCACCAAATGAAAAAATTCCCGGGCAGAGAGGGACGCTTCCACCAAGGCGATGTCGCCGTGCATGGAGCCGCCGCTAAATAAGGCCCGGGCCATTTCATAGACGGAATCCTGGTCTTCGCCAAAAAGCGACATTTTATAATAAGTCTGCTTATCGGAACCGGAATTGTTGGAAGTTCCCCCTCCCAGTTGCTCGGTGACAATCAACAGGTCATTGACTCCGAGGTCGGATAAATGGCAAGCGCAATTTAATGCGGCGGCCCCGGATCCGATGATTAAGGTATGACACCGGTATAAAGGGTATTCCTTCCCGTCGATCTGAATCCTGTCCTTTTCCACTTTTCACCATTCCTTTCGCTGCGCTCAAGGAGAAATCAGAAATGAAACCGTTGTTTTGAGCTTATTTCCGTTTGAACATTTATCTGAAAAGATTTAAATGGGGCATTTACCGGTTGACTTATCATTTTAAGGTTTTACCCGGGCGATTTACCCATAATTTTGGACTTGATCCAGGGGTTGTATTTATTCCAGAGATGTTATATAAAATATATAGGTATCATACAGGTGTGTTTTCATTATATCACGAAGGGCAAAAATTGACAAAACAAAAGGAGGTGCTTTTGATGTTAAAAAATATTCCAGCGATCATTTCCCCTGAATTAATGAAGACCATGATGGAGATGGGCCACAGCGATGAAATCGTGCTGGCCGACGCCAATTTTCCGGCGGCCACGTGTGCCAAACGGTTGATTCGATGCGACGGTCTCGTGCTTCCTCAATTACTCGAAGTCATGCTCGCCTTATTTCCGCTCGATAAGACCGTAAAATACTCGGCCGTACTCATGTCCGTAACTGCTGAAGAAACAGCCCCGCCGATCTGGGAAGAATACCGCAAAATCATTCGTCAAGCCGAATCGGACTTCCGGGAATTCGAACACATTGAAAGGTATCAGTATTATGAACGTGCCAAGAACGCATTTGCAGTAGTTATTACCGGGGATACTTCGTTCCGGGCCAATATTCTTTTGAAAAAAGGGGTCGTTCGACCCTAAGTGAAAGGATTGATATACATGGGATCATTACAGGGCAAGAAGGTGCTGATTACCGGCGGAGCCAACGGCCTGGGCGGGGCCATCTCGCTCGAACTCGCCAAACGCGGGGCAAGTATCGCTGTTCACTGGTTTCAACACCGTGAAACTCAAAATACAGCACAGGATCTTGCCGAACTGCGGGAAAAAGTGAAGGCATTCGGCACCAAGATGGTGGATGTTAGCGGCGATTTGACGGATGAAGCCACCGTAAAGAATGTAGTTCAAGATGCGGCGGAGGGCCTGGGCGGATTGGATATCTTGGTTAACAATGTCGGAGATATTATTGGGCGCCAAACTCTTGAGGGGATGGAACTGTCCTTTTACCAAAAGGTCATGGATGTGAATCTCAAAACAATGTTTTTAGTGACCCGCGAAGCACTGCCATACCTCTTTCAAGCCAATGGCGCGGCAATCGTCAACCTGGCGTCGCTCGCCGGGCGTAAAGGCGGGCACGGCGGTTCCTTGATTTACGGTACTGCCAAAGGCGCGGTAATTACCCTTACCCGTTCGCTGTCGACCGAAATCGGGCCAAAAGGCGTGAGAGTAAACTGCGTCGCACCCGGGCTCATTCTGGGAACTTATTTTCACCAGACCCATACCACCGATGAGTCCGCCCGCAAGACCATCTCTGAAATTCCCTTGGGCCGGGCCGGATGTCCGCAAGATATCGCCGATGGTGTGGCATTCCTTGCTTCTCAGTATGATGGTTTTATCACCGGGGTGACCCTGGATATCAATGGCGGGGTTTACATGGCTTGACATCTATTGATCGGGCATCAAGAAATTTTTAACCAGATTATTGCATTTTGGAATCCAAGGTGATAAAGTTTGATTAACAGGTTGTATACTGGTTGTAGATAATTCATTGCCGTTTTTTTATATCACCTTGTAGTAATCATTTTCGTAACCGTTTCAATCTTACTTTATTATATAATGCCAATATTGAGTTAGCCGGGATGGAAATTTTTTTGGCTTGAGAAGATCCATGCGGCTGTTGAAGGGGGTGATAGGAGGATTCGTCTTGGTTGCCAAGTTTAACAAAAAAAGGGAGGATAAGAAATGACGAGTAAGAAGCGGTTTTTACTGATTGGATTGGCATTGTTAATCATCGCATCGCTTGCAACTGTATCCGCCGCACCAAAAAAGGTGAAGCTGGTTTATTGGACTCACTGGGAACAGAATCCGAAGTTCAACGCATATTACGCCGAGGCCGGTAAGGAATTTGCCAAGCTTCATCCGGAGTGCGAAGGGGTTGAGGTAGTAACTGTTCCTTATTCGGGTTATGAGGCGAAATATTTAGCAGCCTTTATGGCTAGGACTGGAGCCCCGGACTTCTTCAATGGCGCCGCTCATGACTGGGCGGGTAAATATCAGTTTGCCGATAAGATGCCGGCAAATATCGCCAAGAGGGTTAACACGGAAGCTGCCAATACGGCTGTGAAGACTGGTATATATAATGGTGTGCGTTATGGTTTCCCGGTTGAAGGCGGTAATTTCCAGTATATGTTCATCAATACCGAGATGTTTACCGAAGCAGGACTGGATCCCAACAAACCGCCGATGACTTTAACCGAGCTATTGGATGACGCCAAGAAATTAACCAAATATGATGCAAGCGGCAAAGTCATTCGTTCCGGTTTTGGACTTCGTTACGCCGGTGATCAGACCGGTATTACCGACAAATTTCTTCCCGTCCTCCATGCTTTTGGCGGTTTGATGGTTGACCCCAAATATAAGAAAAGCCTTGGGGTGGTCAATAGCGCGGCCGGCATTGAGGCCCTTAATTTTTACGGTGATCTCGTAAATAAATACAAGGTATCCAGCCTTGAAGTTGGAAATCCCGAAACGGCCTTCGGCAAAGGTTTAGCCGCCATTATTTTCCGTGAGTCCTGGCTTCCCGGGTGGTTGGCTTCCAATGCTCCCAATATCAAGTATAAAGTATACGCATTACCGTCTCAAAAGGTTGCCCCCGGCCCCGGAGCGCTGTTCGGATGGTCCGATTTGGTGTATAAAAATAGTCCCAATAAAAAACTGGCCTGGGAATTCTTAAATTTCATGTGGTCCAAGGAGAATGACCTGGCCCGGGCCACTGCCCAAGGGATTATGCCGGTATTCAATTCGAATTTCAATACGGACTTTGTTAAAAACCGTCCGGACTACACTGCAGTCATGGATATGGCAAAACGCCAACCGGCTCCGACTTATTACTCTCCGAAAATGAATGAAGTTGCAGCTGCTTACGGAGATGCGGTTCTGGATGTTGTTTACGGCCGAAAAGACGCCAAAGCCGCCTTAAATGCGGCAGCGGTGAAGATTGATAAAATATTGAAACAATAAGCATTCATGTATCCATAAGGGCGGAGCCTCTCCGCCCTTTATTCCTCCAAATACTACGAAAGTTCTAGTTAATGAGGTGTTAAAATGGAGCTTCACGATAAAGGGACTATCAAGGGCTTATTTTTGGGTCAAACCTTCTCCGATAAAAGGGCCAGAATTGGTTACGCGTTCGTTTTACCGGCAGTAATCTATTTTTTGCTCGTCTATTTTTATCCTCTGTTTCAATCCATCCAAATGTCGTTTTTTAGGGGAGGCTTTGGAGAGGCTCCTAAATTTGTCGGTTTTGCCTCTTATGAGAATGTCTTTACGGACCCGATGTTCTGGCTCACTGTAAGAAACACACTTTATTTTGTAATCTTATCCGTACCGGCTACTGTTTTCCTGGCGTTAATGGTAGCGATTTTATTGAATCGGATTAAAAATAGAAGATTTCGTGATATCCTGAGCGCCACCTACTTTCTGCCCTTAGTCACCTCCTTGGTGGCCGCGGCACTGATTTGGGGATGGATTTATCAACCGATATACGGATTGGCCAACTATTTATTGGCAATCATCGGTTTACCGGCCCAGAAATGGTTGAGTTCAACGACGCAAGTCATGCCCTCTTTGGCATTTATCAATATTTGGTTGCGTGTCGGTTTTGATACCATTATTTTCTTGGCCGCCCTGCAAAGCATCCCCGACGAATTAATGGAAGCCGCAAAAATTGACGGCGCCAATGCTCTGAGGACTTTCCGGCATATCACCTTACCCCTGCTAAATCCACAGATTGTGATGGTTTCAATATTAGAGTTGATTACCGCCGTTAAAGTTTTCGACCAGGTTTATGCCACTACGGTAGGCGGGCCGGCAAATGCCAGCCGGGTCATTATGATGTATCTTTACAATATGTCGTTTCAATGGTTCAAGTTTAGTGAAGCCTCGGTAGTTGCGATCTTTATATTCATCTCGTTACTCATCATTAGTGTGCTCCAATGGGTATTCTTACGCAAGTCGGCCTATTAAAGTTTACCTGATAAAGGTGGGGAGAATATGAAAATAGACAGCGCTGCAATCGAACAAATGATGCTTAAGCCCAAAAAGCAGTTTAGTTACGGCTGGATCTGGACCCTGCTGCTTGTAATCGGGGCTTTGTTTATGGTGTTTCCGTTTATCTGGATGGTTTTGACTTCATTAAAGACGCCTGCCGAGATTCAGCAAGTTCCGCTGAAATTCTGGCCGGATAATCTATTCAATCTGCAAAACTATATTGATCTCTTTAAGCGGCAACCATTTCACCTGTATGTTTGGAATACCATCGTTGTCTCCGGCATCAGCACATTTACAAGTGTAATTGTTTCGGCTATGGCCGGGTACGGTTTTGCCAAATATCATTTTCCCTTAAAGGAATTCTGGTTCTTCTGCATTCTGGCATTACTCATGATCCCGTTTCAAGCCATCGTCATCCCGTTGTATCAGTGGGTGGTGCAATTTGGTTTAATCAATACCTATGTGGGCTTGATGCTGCCACAGTTTGTCAGTGCCTTTGGAGTATTTCTGATGCGCGAGGCGGTTACCGGAATCCCCAACGATTATATTGATTCGGCCCGGCTTGACGGTTCCTCGGAGATCGGCATCTTTTTCCGGATTATTCTGCCTTCCATTACGCCGTCATTGGCGGCATTAACCATTATTAAGTTCTTATGGACCTGGAATGAATTCTTCTGGCCGCTGGTTGCCACCAACAGCGATGCAATGAAGGTGATTACCCTGGGCCTGGCATCGTTCAACAACCAGTATTTTGTGGAATATCATCTGGCTACGGCGGCTTCGGTGGTCAGCATTATTCCTATTCTCATACTGTTCCTGGCCTTCCAACGCTGGATGGTTAAGGCAGTTGTAATGAGCGGTATCAAAGGCTAAATATTATCAGTCGGGAAAGGGTGGATGCGCATGATGTCTGGTCAAGTAAAATGGGGTGTTCTGGGTTATGCATCCATTGCGCGGGAATCATTTATCCCAGCTTTATTAAAAGCCGGTAATTCCAAATTTTGCGCTTTGGCATCGCGCTCCCCGGAAAAACTGCGTCTATGCGGCGAGCGTTTCAATTATCCGGAAAAAACCTATACCGATTACGAACAATTACTGGATGATCCGGAGATTGAAGCGGTCTATATCCCTTTTCCCAATTCACTCCATAAAGAGTGGACCATCAAAGCGGCCCGGAAAGGGAAGCATGTGCTATGCGAAAAACCGCTGGCCCTTGATGGCGAGGATTGCCGCCAAATGATCGAGGAATGCCGGCGCAATAACGTAAAGCTCATGGAAGGTTTTATGTACCGCTATTCCGATCGGATCCGCAAAGTCCAAAAGGCTATAAACGAGGACAAAATCGGCCGGGTGAAATATATTCATTCCTACTTTTTCTCCTTGGGGAGCCGGGCGAGCGGAGACCGGATCGATCCGAATCTGGGCGGCGGCTCACTCTATGATCTGGGATGCTATCCTGTGAATTTTGTGGGAATGATTACGGGAGCGGAACCGGTTTCCATTGCCGCTGAGGCCGTTCCCATCAATGGGGTTGATCAAATACTATCCGCTGTGATGCGATACGAAACCGGTGTGATTGCGAATATTCATTGCGGCTGGATCAATGAGTTCCGGAGTTTGGGGACGACGATTATGGGGACCAAGGGGACTTTGGAGATTCCGGAACCCTTTTGGGGGAATCCCGGTTCGATTACCGTTACAACCCCCGATGGAAAGGAAGAGATTCCCGTCGCGGAGTCCGACCGGTTCCGCGCCGAGATTGAAGATTTTGCCGGCGCAATCCTGGAAGACCGTCCTCCGATGTTAGATCCCGGGGAGGCAATTCGTAACCAGAAAGTTATCAAGGAGATATTAATCAAAGCGGGATTTACTGATAGATTTTAGCATTTCCAATCCCAATAAGGATGTAAAGGTCACCATGGCAAGAGGAAGGCCCCAAGACGGTCGAGATCTTTACCGCAATCTACCGGTCGAACCGTGACCGGGCGCCGGTAAAGTTCCCGCTTCAACCTGAAAATAAGACCGATTTCGATGGCAGGCTTTCGTGTCCTTAAGCTTTTTAAAAAATAGGAGTGAAAACGGATGGAGATTAGGCAGATTGGAAAATCCAAGTTGCAGCTCGCGGTATTGGGGTTGGGTTGTTGGCCCTTTGGCGGCGGAAAGTACTGGGGCGGCCAGGATCAAAAAGATGTGAATGATGTGGTAAAAGCGGCGGTAGATTTAGGGATAAACTATTTTGACACCGCCGAAGCCTATAATGACGGCGAGAGTGAGAGATCC
>DASVMB010000431.1:0-4484 GCA_036384575.1 Bacillota bacterium | reverse complement strand
TCAAAATTCCTTTGAGTTCCAAACTAATCATCTGTTTCTTTTCCGTGTTTTATTCGGGCGGGGCATTACTTTTGGGAAAGACGCTCGCCAAGCTGATTCATCCGGATTGGTCGGGATGGATCGGATCAGTCATTCTGATTCTGATGGGGGTCTGGATCATCGTTCAGGTCTTGTGTAAACAAGATTCGAAACCTCGGGAGCTCATCCCGGTCCGGAATGAAACCAAAACACTGTTCAAGATCGTGATCAAATCATTGGGGATCACGATTCATGTGATCCGTAATCCTGCAGAGATGGATATGGATTACTCCGGGAGTATTGATTCCCGCGAATCATTCCTACTTGGGCTGGCGCTCTCAATTGACGCAATCGGAGCAGGAGTCGGCAGCGGACTCATCGGTATTACTTCCTGGGTGATCCCCATATTGGTCGGCGTTTTCCAATTATGTTTTCTCTATTTCGGATGCTATGTCGGTGAACGGACCCATGTCGCCATGAAGATTAACCAAAAATTCCTATCATTGTCACCGGGATTCCTATTAATCTTAATGGCCATCATCCGCATGGTTCAGTTACCGAAATAAGAAGATCCGGATTTTACGGAATATAGAATCCATTCTCTGTCGGGCGGTACCTGATGCGAAACCGGGGTAATTGATGGACCTCGGTATAGTAATTTGCTTCCCAGTCCGCCCCCTGGGAAGGATCATTCTCGCCCGAGGCCGGCGGGGCGAACATTTTAAAGATAAGCTCCTTCTTTGCCAACGTTTTCTTTACGAAAGCGGGCATCAGATCGATGGTTTTTACTCCGGATTTTTTATAAAACCACTCTCCGTTTAGCTCAAAAATAAGGTTCAGTTCCGGTTCAGGGAAATAGACCTCACAGAAGACCGGACGAGTCTCAAAATTCAAAGAAATGGCCAATCCTTCCGAGTCCTCGGCGCTCCCCCAGCGTAGCCTAATCGGAAACGTGATTTCATCCTCAAGGGTAAATTCCGGAAGGAAATAGGGATCGTGGATTAATTCCCTGTAGGCCGCCAGTAACGGCTGTTCAATCCCAATATTTGGGTTGTTGGGATCCTCTAATTCCAATCCCAACCTGCCCCGATCCTGGAATTGGTAAAACGTGATTCCCGAAAGCCAGGTGGCGGAATCCTTCTTGATGGTGGAATAAAACTCCCTCACCATTTCCGCCTGATCGTATGGGCCCGTCACATCCCCATCGGCATTGAGCTCCGATATGACCAGGGGTTTGGCCAAACCTCCATTGCGGAGAGTAAAACGCTCGAAACTAAAGCGGTTTTCCTCATAGACATCCTTCACGATGGAACGTTTATGGGTTTTACCACCCGGTTCGGCGATGGTATAAGGCCACCCCCAGTTTAACGCGAGGTAATAATCGCCCGACCAGATATCCGCGGCCTGAATCGCCTTTTCGAATTCCTGCTCATAGGGCATGGTCTTCCCATCTTTGCTCCCGCCGCCGATACATAGTATCGTCCGGATCTGGGGTGCCTCCCGTTTGATGATTTGGTGAAACCGGACGAAAAAATCGGCCACCTCCCGGTAACTGTATCGTTTATTAAAGGCAAACCAGTTACCGGTGGCTTCATGGTTGATCCGAAGCAGCATCCTGCCAAAGGGTTTCAGCTCATTGGCAATTTTCACCAAATATTCATCCGGAACAGCGCAGTCGATGGTGAGGGTCAGCGTGACATCCTGACCATGGCGCCGTACATCACGCATGGAGATAAAAGGCTCAGCCTCTGTGCCGCCTCCGACCCCTCCTAAATAAGGAAAGTAATCATCATAAGGAAAATCCCAGGCAAACGAGACCTCCGAATTACTACCCAAAGTATTGGCACGAGCCGGCCAGCCTTGATCCAAAGGATAATAACAGTACATTAAATTGATACTCCGGTGCGGCCGGCCCAGTTTGGCGAGGATATAATCCTGATTAACGTATTCGCCACGTTCACTTCCGTCGCCCAGATCAACGGCACACTTGGCAGGACCCATATGTAATTGAAAGGCTTTCATGATATTCACCGATCCTTCGATAATGCATATGTAGGGAACACGCATGCGTGTTCCCTACGATAATTATTTTCCCAGGATGATTTCAACCCGGTTCTTTTCCTCCATTTGATCAATGGGAATCTTATTCCCGTTTATTTCTTTACCGTTTACCACCATGCCTGCCACACCGCTGCTGACCTTATGTGGATTCTTGATTGTGATCTCAAAAGTCTTCCCCCGGTATTCTCGGCTTACTTGATATCCTTCCCAATCGTGGGGAATGCAGGGATCAATAACTAAACTGTCATAATCGGAGCGGACTCCCAGGATGTATTGGGAAAGCGCCACGTAACTCCAAGAGGCGGTTCCGGTCAACCAAGAATTTCGAGCCCGGCCAAATTTATAGGGGTGTTCTTTCCCCGTAATAAATTGCGAATAGACATAAGGCTCCATGGTATACCGATCTGCATCGTCATTCTTAGCTGCCGGAAGAAACGAAAGGTAATATTCAAAGGCACGATCGCCCCGTCCCAACAGGCATTCGGCAATAACTGCCCATGTATTGGCATGACAAAATATACCGGCATTTTCCTTCAACCCCGGTGGAAAAGAGGTAATGGCCCCGACCTCTAAGTCCTCTTCGCGATACGCCGGGTAATTCTTGACAATCCCGTGCTCGGTGGCCAAATACTGCTTCAGGCTGTCCATCGCCTGAATTCCCTTATCCCGGTCGGCGGCTTCGGAAATAACCGACCAGGTCTGGCTGTTGATGAAGATCTTGGATTGCTCGCTTTGCGCTCCACCTAACTTTTTACCGCTGTCCAGATAGCCCCGGAGATACCACTGGCCGTCCCAGGCGAACTTATCGAGACTTGCCTTGATTTCCCGGCGGTATTCGGCGAAATGCTCCGCATCACTACCCTTACCGATTCGTTCCGCCAGCGTGATGAATTCATTAAGCCCGCGATAGTACAAGAAAGTGCTCCAGATACTCTCGCCTTTTCCCTTGAGGTTGATGCAATCGTTCCAGTCGGCGGCCATTCCCAACAACAGTCCGTGGGGGCCGCGTTTGGTCCATGAAAACTCCAAAGCCACCTGAAGATGCCGGTATACGGTATCCTCGCCCCGATCGGCATAGGGAACTGCCGTATCCAAAAATACCATGTCCCCGGTCTCTTTTAGATAAGCCGGTATGGATAAGAGCAACCAAAGATGATCATCCGAGTAGATTTGCGCCTCCGGAGGAACATTCTGCGGTCCCTGGGTCCAGGTGAGGGGCTGAACCCCGTGCATGGCAGCGCCATTTGAAATCTGGCCTTTTAAAAGATCAGTCAGTTTAGATTTGCACAGTGCAGGGATGGAATGCATCACCCCCAGGGTATCCTGGTTGGAGTCACGGTAACCTAAACCGTCCCTGCCGCCGGCCTCATTGAATGAAGCGGAACGGGACCAGTTGAAGGTGGTATGGCACTGGTAGGGATTCCAAATGTTCGCCATAGAATTGAAAATGGCGGATGGAGTAATGCAAGTAAACTTCCCGAGCCGGTCTTTCCAGTAAGCCTGCACCTTGTCGAACTCCGCCGTGACCTGAGCCCGGTCGGAATATTTCCGTTTGCACTCGACTCCAAAACTCTTGGCGTCTCCCACCCCGACGATATAGAGGGCATATTTTTTCTCACCCGGCTTGAGGGTGATCCGGTTTTGAACCGAAGCGCAAGGATTCCCTCCCACGGCAATCGAATTGGAGCATTTCCCCTTCTCTACCGCGACCGGATTGCCTTCATGGCGATAACGGCCGATGAATTCCTCCCGATCGGTATCAAAGCTCACCACCGGTAAGGTCGACGCCATAAAGGCCTTGGGTTCATTGGAAGGCCAAAGATGGATCGAATAATCTACGATATCATTTTCATAACCCATCCTGCAGGTATATAAAATGTACTGGAAATTGCTGAGGTCTTGGTTCATATCCCAAAAACACCACTCGGCGTATGTAAAAAGGGAGAAATCACGCTCCCGATCCGAACAGTTCTCAAGCTCCAATTCCCAAAACTCGATAGGCTTGTCGATGGGGACAAATACCCGGAAATGGGAGCGAATCTCTTGATATTCGCTATCGAAACGGGTATATCCCAAACCATGACGGCAGGTGGTTTTGTACTGGTCCTGAGGCTTGCCCACCGGCTGCCACGATGCGGACCAATAATCTCCGGTGGCGTTATCCCGGATATAGACGTAACGGCCGGGACGATCCATGGGAATGCTATTGAACCGAAAACGTAATAACCGGGCAGATTTAGGCGATTTATAAAATCCGTATCCGCTGGCGTTGTTGGAGATGAGCCCGCAGTATTCAGCGGTTCCCAGGTAGTTAGCCCACGACATGGGGGTATCGGGTCTTTCGATTACATACTCCCGTGCTGAGTCGTCAAAAAAACCATAACGCATGGATGGAACCTCCTCTT
>DASVMB010000430.1:0-3842 GCA_036384575.1 Bacillota bacterium | reverse complement strand
TTCGTTTCTTTTGTGTGTTTCGTTGTGAATAAAATAGGCTTACCGATAGAAACTTTTAACCACGAAAAGCACCAAATACACGAAATAAACATGGCGTAAAAAAAACTTCACTCTGGAATTTGTAATTTCCAATTCCAAAGTGAAGTAAGCTGCGTTACGCATATAACGATATGCTGAAAATCAGGGAAGCATTACCGGTGGCAACGCCACGCCCCCTATAATCTCTAGCGGTTCCATCACCAAAACGGGTAATTTCAAACCTAATAGGTTGACGACGAGTCCGAGTATTACCGCAAGAAACGACAGGCCCGGGAGACCGTATTCGTCGAAACCCCGGCCAGTTTCGCCAAATCCTTCATTGTATAACTCATGAAATCCCTCTCAAACGATAGTTTAACACTCACGTTATCGTTCGCGTAATCGCTTAGATGAAAATTCTTCATCAATTATTCATAATCCTTCCTCCTTGTAAAAATTATTTTAAGAACTCCACGCTCTCTCTATCAGCCCATAACTAACCATAAAAAAACACCATCTTTTCGATGGTGTTCAACAAGACGATGATTCGGGTCGGTTATTTTAACTTGATCCAGCTGATTTTCCGATCCAAGACAAATCCCATTCCGGTAACGAGGTTGCGGGAACTGATGTTGGAAGGTTCCACATTCAAAAACACCGGTTCACCCGCTTTACGCTTCTGAATGATCAAAGATCCCATGATAGCCTTGGCAAAACCCTTTCTTCTGAATTCCGGAAGTACATGAAGACAACCGAGGGAGTTGTCGTCATGGGTAAGGGCCCAAGCGGCCAGCGTGCCGTTCTCTATGACTCCTGCCGATATTCCCCGGGCAATCCGATCGCGAAGATACTCCACGGAAGTAAACGCCTTGTAGTCCGAGTGATCGAAGATATACTCCGCAAATGGTACTTCCAGGGTACAAGTCATTCGTGGCGGAGGGTCAATCGGATGGTTCGCGGGAAGCAAGTACCGGTCGGTCGATAATTCCCATTCAACTTCGAAATTTTTGGCGATAACCGGTTTCATCCACTCCTCAACGGATGCAAAGAATTTGGTGCCGACCGGTTCTTCAAAAAGCCGGGTTAACTCACACTCACTTTGGCTGGAGACATATCCCCACAAATGGTCGCTTTCCCCCAATAAAACAAGACTATCACCAAATTGAACAGATCTCGCTAATGGATAGTTTTTAAAAAAACCTAATACAGCCATGTTACGTACCGGTTCTTCCGATAACAGGCGAATGATATTGGAGTCCAAATTGTTTCCTCTCTTCCCTTCGATACCACGGAGAGTTCCGGGAGCCTTTTTAACCGATATAATGTGAATGGGCTTTACTTCTCTGTGACAAATTCATAAGTACCGGAGCCCAGCGTCCATTGTCCATCATCAAATCCATCTTTACCTTGAATAATTTGAAAACCCTTGTCCGCCGAAACAGGCAGGACCAGTTTAGCCGTAGTATTGGCCGGAATTTGAATGGTATAATGAACTTTATCCTCCCTGATCTCCCAGTTGCTGCGGACCTCACCCCAGATACTCCGAAAAGAGGCATTTGCGTAAGTTAAATCTCCTCCCGGATGCGGGACAATGACATAGTTGTATTCATCTCCATCACTCAAACGGATGCCGCAGACATCCCGAAATAACCAATTGCAAACTGCACCGTACGAATAATGATTATGGGAGGCAAATTTAACTTTTCCGTTTTTGTCGATGGCATCCCATTTTTCCCATATTGTTGTTGCTCCTGTCTTGACTTGGTAGAGCCAACCGGGAATCTCTTCTTGCTCTAACATTTGATAGGCGTCATCAATGTATCCGAACTCGGTCAATACCGGCAGTATGAAGGGTGTAGATAAAAATCCGGTTCCGATCGTGTAATTCCTGGCTTTGGTATCCGCAAGCAGACTAGCTGCAACATTTTTCCGAGCTTCTTCCGGCAAAAGGCCAAAAGCCAATGGACGAACATATTTTGCAGGTCTATCCGCAACAATGTCATTATCCTTTACATAAAGATAATTATATGCTTTCTTTGCACCCTCCGCACATGTTCGGTATTGTTTCGCATCGGCAGTTTCACCAATTTCATCCGCTATCTCCGCCAAACAGGACATGGTATAGGAAAAATAAGCCGTTGCCTCTTCCCGTTTTGGTTTCATCAGCAGTTTAAGGCTAAGATTTTCCATGGGTTCTAGCCATTCACCCCAATGAAACCCAACTTCATAAGTATATTGCCGGTATGGATTTTTCTTAAAACGGCTGAATAACCTATTTTTTGTAGCACGATCGATGATAAACCCGGCATATTTTTTCATCGCCGGATAGTTAACCTTAATAATATCCTTATCGCCATAAATCTTCCAATATCGATACGGGATTAATATGATGGCGTCTGCCCAGCCCACAGCCCCATCAAGCATGGAGACTACCTTGGAACCAACATCCGGGACGATACAGGGGACTTTCCCGTCTTTCCCCTGACAGTCGGCAATATCCATTAGATATTTGCGATAGAGCGGAGCGACATCCATGAAATAGCTGCCGGTCTCAAAAAACAACTGGGCATCCCCGGTCCAACCGGCACGTTCTCTGGTGGGGCAATCGGTAGGAACCTCTAAAAAATTAGATTTCATACTCCAGCGGGCATTTTCCACCAGACGGTTGACGAGCGGATGACTACAGGTAAAATCACCTGTCTTTTCCATGGCGGAGTATACGGCTATCGCTTCAAAATCATCCGGATTCAATTCCCCGGGCCAATTTTTGACCAGCACATAACGGAATCCCTGTATCGCAAATTTTGGTTTGTAATATTCCTTTCCATTTCCACTGCAAATGTAGCGAATTCTTTGAAAATCCAATTTATTACCAACCAGGTTCCTTACAGTAAAATTGCCGTCTTCATCCAATACCTCTGCCATCTGTAAAATAATGGCATGTCCTTTCGGTCCTGAGACGCTAAAGGCCGGATACCCTGCCATGTTTTGTCCGAAATCCAAAACCGTTTCTCCACTCGGAGTCTTTATCAATTTGGGTTTAAAATGTTCCCTTTCCATAACCGGAACATTATTGGAGCAAACCAAACGGGTATGATATTCCGTAAGTTTTACGGGTCCAAATTTCGAACAGTCTTCAAATTCAGGCGTATCATAGCCGGTTAATGCCATGGCGGCATCATATACTTCACCAACTTGTAAATCATTTTCCCGGATTGCTCCTACATTACTCCACATAAAACTGTCATCCGTCACAACCGTGATCTGTTCTCCGGAAAGAGTTGTGATTTCCAACTGGGCGAGTAGCTTTGTCTCAGCCCCAAACACCCGTCTCGATCCAAAAGGACCCACCTGCCCCCGAAACCAGCCGTCGCCCAAAACAACCGCCATCGCATTCATCCCGTCCCTGAGCAACTCGGCTACATCATAAGTCTGATATTGGAGCCGCTTGTTATACTCCGTACTGCCGGGGGTGAAACACTGAGTCCCGACTCGGTGTCCATTGATACTTGCCTCGTATAGACCACAAGCAGTGATATATAATCTTGCTTTTTTAACTTGCTCATTTAAAGTGAAGGTCTTGCGGAAATAGTCTGACGGATAACGATCTTTTTTAGGAACATAGTTACCTGCGATCCACTTTGCCTTCCACTCCGCCGGATCAAGTAGTCCCATCTCAAAACTGGCCGTTTCACTCCACTAGGATTCTTCCCCGGCTTCATCCCATATTTTAACTTTCCAAAAGATAATTTCACGACTAAAGAGCTTTGGCCCTTGATATTGGATGCGGATACTCCGGTCACTTGCAACTTTTCCACTTTCCC
>DASVMB010000429.1:0-2813 GCA_036384575.1 Bacillota bacterium | reverse complement strand
ATAAACCACTTCCGGACCGTCTCCGGCGCAAAACCCGGCCAAAGGTCGTGCATCCGGGTCATCATCTCCCTGTCACCGTGTTCGACAAAATCGGCAAGAAAGGCGGCGCCCCCCTTGCGGAGCACCCGTCCGATCTCGGAGATGGCCGCTTCCGGTTCTTCGATATGGTGCAGATACATATTGGCGGTGACCAGATCCACGCTATTATCGGCGAATGGTAGATCGCAGCCATCCCCCTGGACGGTTTCGATATTTTGCAGCCCCTCAACCTGTGCCTTGCGCTCCAGCTCCCGGAGCATCGCCCCCGAGATATCCAGCGCCAGCACCTTCCCGACCGACGGTGCGGCGAAGCGGGCGATATAACCGTCACCCGTACCCAGATCCAGCAAGATCCGATCCGGCCGGAGCAGCTCCCATTCAATCAGCTTGTTTTTGATGGAAGCGTCATAGTAACCCCGGCTAAGTTCCTCCCAATCGGGCGCCACCTCATTAAAGAATTCCCTGGTTTCACCCTCGCTCGACGAGTAACTTTGGGAATCTCCCCTTGAGAGCCAGTCGATGAGCGCTCCCCGGCTAAACCGCCATTCGCGGCCAATCTTCCGGCCGGGGACCTTCTCTTCCTTGAGTAATTTAATGAAGGTCTTAACGCTGACCCCGAAAAGGCCGGCCGCTTCCTCCAGATTGAGGATCTCCCGGTCCAACGGTTACCACCCCATCGCTTTCATACCAATAAGTCAATTATATTCCACGAAAGTACTTTTTACAACGGTTAAGTTCAATTATGTTCAATCAAAAGCTCTATCCGAACTTTTTATTCGGTTTACGATTGGATATTACTGCAAACGAGTGACATCCCCCTCTGGGCTGTCTTAAAAGACATTTTGTCGCTCCGCGAATTGAGCTCGGAAACCGCGCAAAAACGCAGGCATGGGGTGTAACTGAAGGATACGTGTAGTGCGGGGTATGTTCGGCACGTTCGTGGAAATTTCAACTTAGAGTTGCTCCGCTTTACAGGCATCATCCCACAGGAGGATGTAGGCCACATTCAATAGGCAATCCAGGAAGAATAAACGATTTATTTATTCGGAATCCTTCTATACATTAACTACTTTCCTAAAGATTCCTGGTTAATCACTTTCTGAACCTCAATTATCAATGGCGGCAAGTCCTTTTGAATTGTATTCCATAACATTTCAAAGTTAATATCAAAATAAGCATGGATTAATCGATTTCTCATCCCAATAATGTTTTGCCAAGGAATATTGGGATACTGTGTTCGGAGTTCCGCACTTGTCCTCGCTGCTGCTTCCCCGATGATCTCGACCGACTTGATCAAGGATAAAGTAAGCATCCGGTCTTGATTCAGATCATCTCTAGTATGGTTAGAGGCAAATGTAACAGCTTCTTTAGCGGAATCTAACATATGATGAAGTTTAGTAAGATCATCCTTCAAAGAAACCGACCTCCGCGGAGTTAATTACATCCTGCCGGAAATATGGACTTAAATCCTCAACCGTCCGAATATCGACTTTTCTCTTGACTAAACTTGTAAGTTCCGCTTCCATACCGGCTAAACCAAACAAACCCGGTACATGACCCGGCTCAAACTCCACTAGGATATCGATATCGCTTTGGGGGTTGAAATCATCCCGCAAAACCGAACCAAAGTAGGATAACTTTTTGACATGGTATTTACGGCAATACTCCGCCAACACTTCCTTCGGAATTTCAATAGGTAGTGTTTTCTTCATTGAAAACCCTCCATACTTCTCCGCTCATCATCTTGATTATATTATACATTATCTTTGAAAAAAAATATCAGTACCCTCTTTCACTTGAGATCAAAGAATTTGGCACCTAAAAGAAAAAACCGCCTGACCAAGTGTTCAAGCGGCTTTTTTACTCTCATTGAAATTCGAATCTTTTATAGCAATACATACTGACCAAAGAGCGAAGGATCAGCGAATTCCCTTTTAGGCTAGGGTCATAGGCCCCTACTCTTCCCCTACCTCTTCGTCGTCCTTCCCGGCGGCCACCCGGGCCAGGGTGACCACCCGGTCGTTCTTGTCCAGTTTCATGATCTTTACGCCCTGCGTGTCGCGGCCGGTCTGGGAGATATCCTTGACGCTAGTCCGGATGATGATCCCCTCGGCTGTGATCACCATGAGTTCATCCGTATCCGCAACCACTTTGATCCCGGCGATCAGGCCGTGTCTCTTGGTGAGTTTCATGGTCTTGATCCCTTTACCGCCCCGGGACTGTATTCTGTAATCATCCAAAGGAGTCCGTTTACCGATTCCGGCCTCGGTGATGGCTAACAGATCCGCGCCTTCACGGGCGATATCCATTCCCACCACTTGATCGTCTTCATCCAAGGTGATGCCTTTCACGCCCCGGGCCCCTCGACCTACCGTACGTACATCGGTCTCCGGGAAGCGGATCGCCTGACCCATCCGAGTAACCATGATCACCTGGGCATTTCCGTCGGTCAGTTTCACCTCGATCAACTCGTCCCCCTCATCCAGGGAGATGGCGATCAGGCCGCCCTTGCGGATCGTCTGGAACTCATCGAGCGGCGTCTTCTTAATTACTCCGCTCTTAGTGCCCATCAACAAGAAACTATCGGGAGTGAATTCCTGAATCGGAATCACCGCGTTGACCCGTTCATCCGGCTGCACCGGAATCAGGTTGACAATGGCCGTTCCGCGGGCCTGGCGGCCAGCCTCCGGGATCTCGTAACCCTTCAGGCGGTAAACCCGCCCTTGATTGGTGAAGAAGAGGATGTTCTCATGGGTGGAGGAGATGAAGAAATG
>DASVMB010000428.1:0-6765 GCA_036384575.1 Bacillota bacterium | reverse complement strand
CGATGATATGGGATCTCTTGGTAACGAGACTTGCCGCGAAATGATTCGGATAATATTTTAGCTCTTTGGCGGCGGCCATCACTCTTTCCCTCGTGGTTTCGGAAACTCTTGATTCCCGGTTGTTGAAAACCAGGGAAACCGTGGTCGGGGAAACGCCTGCCTTCTTTGCAACGTCTTTGATTGTCGAACCCATGACCCTCAACCTTCTTATATCGATTCGCATCCCGACCGGAACATGATCTACGGACGACGGCGTCAAGCATTCCGGAATGAGAAATTGCCATGAATTAGTTTAACGTTTTATCTATTACAAAATATAGTATAGCATGGATTGCGAATTAGTCAATACATGTACGAAAAGTAACCTGGTATAAAAATTATTTTTGTTTATTGTTGACTACTACAAATTTGCCTGGTACAATGCTTATTGTTATCATTGAGATGATTGTATAGTATTATTTTGCCTAAGAAAAGGCAGCTGCCGTTTTCCATACAATCGTTTGATAAAACGGTAAACTGATTTTAGTTTTTTATGTAAATGTAACTATCATCACCGTGAGGAGACCCATTTTGAAATCTAAGGAACAAATGAAACGTCTAATTATCCGAATTCTAGCTATTAGCTTCGGCCTTTTCATCAATGGTATCGGGCTGGCCTTTTTGTACTCGGTGGAGCTTGGCTCTTCCCCGATGGGGACATTTGCCGACGGCCTGCACAATTTGATCCATATCTCGCAGGGAAGTGCGAATATCCTTGCCAACGCAGCCTTTCTTCTGGTGCTTTTGATCCTGGCCAGAAAATACATCAGCGTGGGTACGGTCCTTTGCACGTTTACACTGGGCCTGTATGTCAACCTTGCCTCCGCTGTGATAGGCCCGCTGAACCTGGTAGCTCTGCCATTTCTGAACAAAATTATGGTATCCGCAGTAGGCACCCTGCTGATGGGAGTCGGGCTGGGCATTTACGTTGCGGTGGATTTCGGGCTGGGGCCTCTCGAGGCTATCGTGGCTATCATTTATCACCACAGTAAACTAAAATATAAAACGGCAAAAATCATTTTTGATGCGCTTTTAGGTGTCTTCGGAATCGTGCTGGGCGGCAAAATCGGTATTGGCACTGTGATTTCCATTCTATGCACCGGCATGGTCATGGATCCCGTAATTGCCAAAACCAAACCCTTTTTGGCAAAAATAAAAGCTTGAGCATCCGGTTCCCTTTCCATTATCCTCATCGCCGTAAGTTTTTTTGAACCCCACGCTAGGCGTGGGGTTTTCTTATACAAAAAAACTGTGAATCAGATCACAGTTTCACGCGCATGCTTCCGGACTCCAGGGACACTTGAAATTTCTTTTTCAATTCACCTGGCTATCTTACGGATCCGTCGGCCGGTTCCCTTCATTCTGCACCTGCTGGTTAATCTCCCGGGCCAGATTGGTTATATTTGGGAACAAGGCGAGTTCGGTAATTCCGTAATGCTGTAGTTGCGTATGAATCAGGGCAAAGCTTTCCGACGCGATACAAATCTTGATCAGATAGTCGGAGGCATCCTCAAAGTTCTCCAGCGGTATCAAGTTTTTCTTCAACGGATAGACAATGAAGGTGCCCCGCTGGGCCATAATATTCGGGTTATTGACCGGGGCGATGGCCGCGGCCGGTTTGAGATTATCCAGGTTCTGGCTTTGGGGACCAAAAATCTGTGTAAACCCGGCCTCCTCCATATTGGGGATGTACCCCGGCTGCAAATTGGGGTTGAAACTGAAGGCCTGATTTAGTTTGGCCGGATTCAACACCCAAACGACACCGTCCACTCCCGGCTGGATTCCTGTATCCAGAGGATTGGTGGCAAAATAAAGCGCGGCTAAGGCGTAACGGGACCAGTCCAATAAACGCGTCGGTACACCATAGTGTTGCATCAACACCAGCCAGCTCCAATAGGAAGGTACACCATTGGGTAAAGGAAAAGCGGGCAGGTTTTGAATATAAGGGATGGCGAGGGATTGAAATTTTGATAAATAGGCATCCTCCAGTGTGGCATTATTAATCGGCGGTCTACCGATACTCGGCAGTAAAGTGAAGTTTTGATTGACCTGGCCCCTGAACCACAACTCACATTGACTGCCTTGGGATATGTCGCAAAGTGTATTATATGCCTGGTCTATTTGGCTCAAGAATTCTTCAACATTGCCCACTCGCACACTACAATTTGAAACCTGGGTCACAAGGATTCGCTCCTTTCCATATGACTATACACGACCATATTTCATCATATGGATCGGAATTCGGATGCGGCATATTGTTAAGGCAGTTTTTTGCCACTGCAATCGCCGGGTTTATCGGGGTTGTACCCTCCTTATGTTATCTATTTATGCATGAAATGACAAGTTTATTGTTAATATTAATGATTCTATTATAATGATATATTGACAATAGTGTATGTCACACAGTATAATTTTGTTGAGGTGGTTACATGAGCACTGTGGATGAGTTGTTAAATTCTTTTATTATTGAACTAAGGCGGGGGACTTTAGTCCTCTCGGTTTTGAGCCAGCTTTCCGAACCCGAGTATGGATACTCCCTTATCCAGAAATTAGATAGCAAGAATTCGTCCATTGAAGCCGGAACACTCTATCCATTACTACGCAGGTTGGAAAAACAAGAATTATTGATAAGTAAATGGGATACCAATGAAAGCCGTCCTCGAAAGTATTATGTTTTAAGTGACAAAGGAAGAGAAATCTATCTGTGCTTAAAGAACGAATGGGAGAACCTGTCAAAACAGTTGGAGGGATTATTAGATAAGGAGGAAAAATGAAATGAATTTAATTGATCGTTATGTATATGCCGTTACCGAGCGGTTACCGGCGAATACCCGTGAGGACGTAGCCAAGGAACTGCGTTCCAATATAGAAGATATGTTGCCTAAAAATGCAACAGCAGAAGATGTCCGGGCTGTCCTTGTAAAGCTTGGTAACCCGATAAAGCTTGCAGCGGAATATAATCATGAGAAAAAGTACCTGATTGGTCCGGGCCTTTATGAAAAGTATATTTCAACATTAAAATTGGTAATGGGAGTAACTTCTGCGGCTGTAACATTAATCTATCTGCTTGGTATTATATTCAAACCCTCTGCAGATATTGGAGCATTCAATTTGTCAGCGGTTACGTTTGTGCAAATTTTCGCTGCCATCTTTCAAATACTAACGCAGGTTTTTTTATGGGTCACTTTGGTCTTTATCGTCTTGGAGAAAACTGGAATTTCTGCAGGAAGGCTGCCTTTCCCGAAACAAGAATGGTCGCCGGATGCTCTTCCGTCAATACCAATCCCTGAGAAGAAAAGGATTTCCCGTTACGAAGCCATATTCTCCCTATCTTTTACAATTGTTTTCATCCTATTGATATATTCTCAACCACAATTCATCGGATGGTATGAAAAAGGCAGCCATGGCTTTACGCTAGTTGAACCATTTTTTAATGCTGAACGCCTGCAAACATACATATATATAGTTATTATACTCGCCATAATTCAGCTCTTTATCTCCATATACAAATTGACTGTAATTTATTGGAATATCCAGTTGGCCGTTGTTGTTGCCGTCTATAACGCAGTTCTTTGTATGCTTGCGGTAACAATGATCAATGATTCTACCATACTAAACCAAGGGTTTTTATTACACTTTTCCAGTGCGGTCGCCTCAACTGTCCCGGAAGCTTCACGTATGTGGCAAATCGGCGGATGGATTTTTGCAGTAATATTTTTAGGAATCAGTATTTGGGATAGTATCGCCAACTTTCATAAATGCAAAGTGTAAAAGTTGAAATTCAGTAAAGGGGTGTGGTGATGTGTTGTGGATAAAATAAAAGCAAGCGCGTTAAAATCTGTGTTCTCTTTATTACTGAGTATTACCGCCATCCTTGTTTTGGTTTTATCAAAAAGTTATGCTCGTTCAGATGTTGTGACCTCTATGAACAAGCCTGTAACAGGTGTTGTCAAAGCCAACGGTATCAATATTGCGTATGAAAGCTATGGCTCGCCGGATTGTGAAACTATACTGCTCATCTCCGGTACCGGGGCGCAGCTGATTGATTGGCCGGTTGAGCTTATCGAAGAATTGGTAAAACAAGACTACAGGGTTGTCTGCTTCGATAACCGCGACGTTGGACTTTCAACAAAATTTGATGAAGCAGGATATCCTGATTTGACAGCAATCGGCAAAGCACTGGAAAAAGGCGAACCCGCTCCGATCCCCTATACGCTCAATGATATGGCGGATGATGCAGTAGGCCTTCTGGATGCGCTCAGCATCCAGAAGGCACATATTGTGGGAGTTTCAATGGGAGGAGCCATCGGTCAGCTTGTTGCAATCAACCATCCTAAGCGAACACTCTCGCTGACATCAATCATGGCGGATTCAGGCAACCCAAAGCTCCCGGTTTTTGCCAAGCCTGAGGTTTTTACACCACTTCCCCAGCTCTCTCCCGATATCTCTATGGACGATTTCATCGACTACCGGATTAAAACAACACAAGTGCTCTGCAGTCCCGGCTACCCACTGGATGAGAAGTCCCTCCGCAAGCAGGTGCAGAGTGATGTGGCCCGTTCTTATAATTTAGCCGGTTTTATGCGCCAACAAATAGTTTCTCTTGTAGGCCACTATACAAACAATATTAACGGATACCGTCAGAAGGACCTTAAAATGATTAAGGTTCCAACCTTAGTACTACAGGGTGAAAATGATCCATTGGTTCCAATAGAATCCGCACGTGATATTGCTGCCAATATTCCCGGAGCAGAGTTGATAATCATTTCAGGATTGGCACATGACCTTCCGGAACAGCTTGCCCCCATCATTGCGGGTGCAATCGTAACAGCAGCACGGCAAACAGGAAGCCCTGTTTGAAAGGGCTTCCTGTTTTTACTGCCATGTGACTTTTCCAAAAAACGGGGGGGTTATTTCTTTTTATACCAGTCGTCCAGGACCTTTTGTAGATTGACATTGAGTCGGTTCAGGCAATCGTCTAACGATACCTTGTTGGTTAAATATTCCTGCAAGCCGTCTTGAACAACCTGATACCATTCCTCCCATACGGCGTTCTCCCCCATGGTATCGGTATATTTCATGGTGTCCAGGTAGATCATGTTATGTTCCGGTTTATCAAGCTTTTTGAGCATTGCGGCACAGGCCGCCTTGCTCGACGGCAAGGCTTCGCCGCCTTCGGCGTATAAGGATTGCCCTTTATCGGTCATATAGTACTTGATAAACTCCCAGCCCGCATCTTTTTCCGCTTTCGAGGCTTGTTTATTGATTACCCAACTGTTGGCGACAATGGCGCTGTAGTGAACGCCCTTGGGACCGGGCCCTTTGGGAACCACTTGAATATCATAATTGATACCGGCTTGATCGCTGTCAATCCGCCGCGAAAAGTTATCCATCCACATCGCCACGATCTTCCGGGCAAAATACGTATAATAGCGCGGAGTCAATACTCCTTCGGCATCCTGCAAGGTGGGAGAGACCTTATATTTATACCAGGTATCATGCATATACTGCAAGGCCGCCCTTACCTGAGGATCTTTATTAATCGTGCTTTTGGTACGGGTTTTGTCCATGATATCCCCGCCGAACATCCGGATCAAACCATACCATCCAAAACGGATGTGATTCGGCAGGCAGATTCCCCACTGATCGATCTTGCCGTCGCCGTTGGTGTCAACCGTTAACTTTTGCGCCGCAGCCAACATATCGGTAGTGGTCCAATCGGCGGTCGGATATTGCACCCCGGCTTTGTCGAACATATCCTTGTTATAGTACAGGACCTGAACCTGGATCCCTTGCGGTACAGCCCAGGTTTTGCCCTTTGGATCCTTCACCGCGTCCAACCCGGAATATTTGTCCTTACTGAAAACCTTGACTTTGGTGGATAGATCCTCAAGCAGGCCTCTGCCGGCATATCCTTGAATATATACGCTATCGAGCAAGTATACCGTCGGACCGCTGCCGGCCGCCAATTCGGTCCTTAACCGTTCATAATGGCTATCCCAATCGGTCCAGTTGATATCCACCTTGATATTAGGATTAGCCTTTTGGAACTCATTGATAATGCCCGCCATGTTCTCGGCCGGCTTCTGATCCCCGTAATACGCAATCCGGATCTTCACCGGAGCCTTGGCATACCCAAATGAAACAACCGATAAACAAAGAGCGATGATGAGCAAGACGTTCCATATCTTTTTCATTACGTTTCTCCTCTCTTTTTCAATCTGATTTATCTATGTTGGAAAAGCCGGATGTCAACACCTCCCTTCCATAAGATGAGGACTAACCCTTAATCCCGGTAGTTTGAATGCTTTGGGTGAAATAACGCTGAGCAAATAGATAGATGAGCATGATCGGGAGTATGAGTAACAGATTGCCGGCGATCTCCAGTTGAGGCTGGGGCAGAAACTGGCTTCTGGCAATGAGCCGCAGGCCTAAAACCACGGTGAACAACGACTGATCCGTAATGTAGATCAGGGGATTTAAAACATCGCCCCAGGTTCCCTGCAGGGTTATGATGGCCAAGGTAATCAGGACCGGTTTGACCAAAGGTAAATAGATCTGGTAAAACAGCCGGAAAGTACCACAGCCGTCAACCTTGGCGGCATCGTTCAATTCCTCGGGGATGGTCAGAAAGTATTGGCGCAATAAAAAAATGCCGAAGGCGTTGCCGAAAAAGGCCGGTAAAATCAGGGGCAGATGTGAATTATACATCCCGAGGTTCTTAAA
>DASVMB010000427.1:0-4406 GCA_036384575.1 Bacillota bacterium | reverse complement strand
GGCATGATGGAATTGCCGAAAATATTCCCGGGGATATTACCATTGATGGTCTTAGCTTCACCGGTATTATCGAAGGTGGCGCCGGCGAAATCAGCGTCATGACAAATGGTGCTGACCAGAGCCCGGGCCAGAGCGGCGCGTTGACGCATCCCCCCTGAAAGCTGGTGGGGATATTTATTATCTGCTTGGTTCAGATTGACCAGATTAAGCGCGGCCCGGGCCAATCTATTCATCGCCTCCTCCGGCATCTTCCCTTTTAGCTCCAGCGGTAGGCGGACATTGGCGAGAACTGTCCGCCAAGGGAATAGCAGTGAGTCCTGGGGCACAAACCCCAACCCGGGCCAACCCGGAAAGGCCTGACGGTTGCCGATACGAATTTCCCCGGCTGTAGGCTTTAAGACCCCGGCAATCAGCCGCAATAAGGTTGATTTGCCGCAACCGCTCGGCCCGACTAAACTGAGGATCTCACCGCGGTGTAATTCCAAATCGACCCCCTCAAGTTCCGGTGGAGTATCGGAAACATAGGATAGAGTCACCTGTTCAACCGTAACCAACGTTTTTGACAAATCACTGTCACCCAAAGCACTCACCGTCCAATAAAAAAGCCCTGAATAGAAATATTCAGGGCTTTTGTCAACAATCTGCCTTCTCTCATCCGGACTCTACCGTCGGTTCTGGAATCTAACCAGATCTGCGATTCATTAAAAAGAACCGCTCGTGGACTTTACCACCGGTCGGGAATTGGCTACCAGCACGCCGCACCCTGCCCTGAAGGGTAATATTCATTTTCGGAACAACTTTATTTTACCATATCGGAACCATTTGTAAATAGAGGAAGCCATGTTTTGATTAACAAAATGGTGACAGTTGGGTTAAAAATCCGGGCCGGACCCTGTGGCCATAAAATATCGGGTCAGTGTTACCATTGTATACCCAAGTTGCGAAAGTATATAATGATGAAGAGAATTCAAAATACCTCCGGCGCGACTTACTCCACGATTGCTGCAGCAAAAAAGCCCGCGGAAAGGAATCTATAATGGAATCACTCCGGGAGATATATCGAATCGGTATGGGACCTTCATCCAGTCATACCATGGGACCTCACCGGGCTGCCTTAATCTTCGGAGCCCGATACCCCGGGGCAGTCGGTTTTCGGGTCACATTATACGGAAGTTTAGCGGCAACGGGTAAAGGACATTTGACCGACAAGGCAATCAGTGATGCGTTGATT
Organism: Bacillota bacterium; assembly: GCA_036384575.1. Lineage (GTDB taxonomy): Bacteria > Bacillota > UBA4882 > UBA8346 > UBA8346 > DASVMB01. The sequence goes on along the minus strand of DASVMB010000427.1, from coordinate 3,175 downwards.
GGGCGGGTCATAAGCTTTTGTTGGGAAACAGAGCGCTTGTTACCCCTGCACCCTAACGGGATGGAGTTTGAGGCATTCGGCCCCGGCGGTGAGTTACTTGGTTTCTGGCGGGTTTACAGTGTTGGCGGCGGCGCTTTACTGGATGAGGGACAAAGCTTGTTACAGGATGATCGATACCCGCAACGTACGATGGCTCAATTCCTTCAGGATATGGAGAAAACCGGTCGGACCTTTTGGCAACTGGCACTGGCTGCGGAAGATACTTCTTTTCCGGATTATTTGAATGAAGTCTGGACCGTAATGACCCAGGCAATTGAACGAGGCAGCACTACCAATGGCGTTTTACCTGGGCGGTTGCGGCTGGAAAGAAAAAGCGCCCGGGTTTTGGCCGGTCAGATCCCCGGTGAACCGTTATATCGATCAAACCGTCTTTTTGCTTATGCTCTGGCGGTTGCCGAGGAGAATGCGGCTGGTGGCCAGATTGTCACCGCCCCTACCTGCGGTTCCAGTGGAGTGCTCCCGGCGGTGCTTCGCTTTTTGGAAGAAACCCATCACTTGCCAAGGCGTCAAATCATTGAAGCCTTGGCAACAGCGGGGATCATCGGTAACTTGGTAAAGTCGAACGGATCCATCTCCGGTGCCGCCGTGGGATGCCAGGGCGAGATCGGCACCGCTTGTGCCATGGCCGCTGCCGCGGCGGCACAACTTCTGGGCGGAACTCCCCGTCAGATGGAGTATGCTGCGGAAATGGGAATCGAACATCACCTCGGTCTGACTTGTGATCCTGTCGCCGGATTGGTGCAGATTCCCTGCATCGAACGGAATGCCTTTGCTGCTACTCGCGCATTGGACTGTGCGGAATATGCGCTACTCTCCGGGGACAAACACAGGATATCCTTTGACGAAGTGGTTCAAACCATGATGCAGACCGGGCAGGATTTGAAATGTTCGTATCGGGAGACTGCTACCGGTGGATTGGCGGCTTTACACGATCCTTCACAGTTCCAAAAATAAATTATTGATTTGAGCGTCAGCCGCATTTATGGATAGTCTTTCATTTCCAACCGGTTTTTAGCCCGGGCGGGAGTTATTTTGCCGGGGTCCCGGGCAGGATGACACCGTCTCCGTTTTCTACGTAAACTTGAGGCACTTCTCCGACAATCACCGTCTCCACCAGCGGGACATCGCTGGATACACGAACTTCCTGATTCACCAGGGGCACGACCAGCTTTATGGTGGCATTAATTGTAAGAAAAACCTGATGGCGGACTTGATTGATACCGGTAGAAACAAACCGGTCATTGATGTTACTGGTAACAAAACCGATGGGAATAACTTTCACCGGTATTTTGGGTCCGAAGCCGGCCATAATTTTCGATCCGGCGATTTGGCCGAAAGGAATCCGGATCACCTCGTTCGGGAGATTTTCAAGCCTTTTTTGCACTGCGAGCGTGGCTTCCGAGGAGATCCGGTTGATCTCCCCGGTATTGGGTTGGATGAGCGTCACCTGCCCTTCGGTATTCAGCTGAAGTTTGATCAGGTTTTGATATTGAATGTCCGGAGTTATATCGGCCCGAATCGCCTCGTTGATGGCCCGCGTGGCAATGACCTTGGCCTGAGTCATGGCCAGTTGAAGAAGTGTGGGACGAATCCGGAAATCCACGATATAAAAGACACCAACCATGACCAAGCAGAATATCCCAAGGAATTTCAAGGAACGAAAGAAGTTTTTTTGATAAGGGGGAACCCGAAAGGTTATAATCCGTTTCTTTAGATGAAAATTCATTCCGCCATCGCCTCAATTATCCATATGTGGCAATCATGGTGTTTATTTCATACCCTATGGAAAAATTCATCATTCTGCCAGGCAAATGATACCAAGCTTGCTTTGTATTGCTTGATTTAACTATATCGTTCCACCTTATGGTATAATGGAAGATATACTTCAAAACGAGTTTCATAATGCCAGTCCGACAGGGGGATCATTGATGTTTCATTTTAACCGAACCACCGGGCAGTCCGGTGGGTTAAACCGTCTGGCGCTGATAATCACAATTGTAATGGGTATTATATTGGGTTTCGTTCTGGTGTTGACCTTTGGGACCAATAAGGGCTTATTAAGTCTGCCTCCCTCCAAGCAGGCAACGATCATTTATGACATTAACAAAAATGAATATACCAGACTCTTCGATGAAAACCGGATGGAGGTTCCTTTACAAAAGATGCCGGTGTATCTGAAAAAAGGAATCGTTGCAGTTGAAGATAACCGTTTCTATGAGCATTCCGGAATAGATCTGAGGGCCATTTTTCGTGCCTTATGGGTAGATATTCGGGGTGGCGGTTACATCGAAGGGGCCAGCACCATTACACAACAATTGGCCCGGAATGTGTTACTGACTCAAAAAAAGGCGATCTCCCGTAAAGTTCAGGAGATCTTCCTGGCGATGACGATCGAGCGGAATTATACCAAGGAAGAGATCCTGGAACGTTATCTGAATCAGATCTGTTTCGGTCACGGTACATATGGTGTGGAATCCGCCTCGCGGCTCTTTTTTGGGAAAGATGTCACCGAGCTGCAATTGCATCAAATCGCGTTGCTCATCGGGTTGCCCAAGAATCCCACCGGTTTCTCTCCCTATCTGCATCCCCAGTCTTCCCGGGGACGACGTACGGTTGTCTTAGAGTTAATGACGAAATACGGGGTGATCACCCAAGCCCAGGCGGAAGAGGCCAACCGGATGCCGCTCGATGTCATTCCGTTATCGACATCAAAACGAAGGGCCCCCTACTTTGTGGATTATGTCATTCAACGTTTAAAGGGCATTATCAATGAAGAGGCACTTTATACAGGGGGATACAAGATCTACACCACTATCGATCCTATGGCGCAGCAGGCTGCAGAGGACGCAGCCACTCTGATAAGCGGTGGTAAGCCCGACTCTGTCGGGGTATTTCAGCCTCAGATTGCGATTGTGGCTCTGGATCCACGAACCGGCTATATCAAAGCCATGATCGGAGGAAGAGATTTTGGCAATACCCAGTTGAACCGGGCGGCACTCGCTGCGCGCCAAGTCGGTTCGGCTATTAAACCTTTTGTATATACCACAGCTATTGACAGTCGACGTTTCACCCCCAGTAGCGTGCTGGTGGATGAAGAGATCGAATACCCGACCCC
>DASVMB010000426.1:0-7756 GCA_036384575.1 Bacillota bacterium | reverse complement strand
CAAGCACCCGGCCGCTTGCGGGATCATAAACCTCCGCCGCCTTCTCGGGGCTTTGACCGCTCATATTCAGAACCCAGTTGTGATCATACCCATGGCCATATTGAATCTGTTCGTATTGGCTGTCAATTCCCAGACCGACCGGTGTCATCCGGGTAAAATCCATTGGTGTACCCTGTACCGGCCGAATCTCTCCGGTCGGCAGAGCACGGGAGTCGTTGACAGTAAACCGATCGGCGTTGATATGTAACTCATGGCGCAGAATATCGCCGGATCCGTGCCCCGACAGATTGAAATAGGAATGATTGGTCAGGTTGACCACAGTGTCCCGGTCGGATTTGGCAAAATACTCGATCTCTAAGGCGTTGTCCTCGGACAAGGTATACTCTACCCTGACATTGAGATTTCCCGGATAACCCTCTTCTCCATCCCGGCTTAGGTAAGTTAGGCGTAAGGAATCCATGCCGTTTTTCTTTACGATCCCCGCTTGCCACAGAACCTTGTCGAAGCCCTTCAAACCCCCGTGCAAATGAGTCTCGTTTTCATTGGCATACAGCCGGTACTCTACTCCATTCAGCGTGAACCGGGAATCCTCAATCCGGTTGGCGTGCCGTCCGATGATGGCCCCAAAATATGGGCCGGGTTTTTCATAATCCTCCAGCTTATCAAAGCCAAGCACCACATCGGTTAATTTGCCATTTTTATCGGGAACTTGCATTGAAACCACGATTCCCCCGAAGTTGGTAATCGCCGCGGTCATTCCGTTGGAGTTGACGAGATCAAAAATCGCCGCCTCCTGGCCTTCGGCCGTCTTCCCAAATGCCCGTTTGGAAATACTCATACCTATATGCCCCTCCAGTTCATTGTCATGTAATGTAATCCATTGCCGAAGATGCTAGACATAGGCTTATTATATCACACCTTCACCTTCCCACATAATCCCTTGGTTCTTAGCTCAGCGATGGATTTTTCGGAACTCTGTAGGTGTCATCCCTTCTTGTTCCTTGAAAATACTGCAAAAATAACTGGTATCACTGTAGCCGACTCTTTGAGCCACCTCTTTGAGAGGTAGGTCCTCTCCAATGAGTATTTCCTTCGCTTTCTTTATCCTTACCCTGGTAATATAAGTGAAAGGCCGCATCTGAAACGCATTCCGAAATAGCCTGCATAAATGTTGAGGAGTAACACCGATTATTTCCGCCATCTCCTCTAGTGAAGGGCTATTCTGATAATTATGTTCAATATAGGTGACGACAGGCTGGATCCGCTCATGCTGCAAAAGCTTGGAACGGCTGCCACTAATACTGGTAGAGTACTTTAGCTGTAACAAAAACCGATATAACAACGCCGAACTTTCATATCCCTTTAGTGGATTATTGGACTGAACCAACAGATAGAGCTCGTTCATCAGCCGTTCCAAGATCCGGGTATCACTGAGGTGATACACCCCCCATTCCGCAAACTCCAAGACTTTAAGGAGGTCCGGAACAGCATAACCCTGAAATGTGAGCCAATAAGTCTCCCACGGTTCCTCCATGGCGAAATAATCGTGAGGAATACCAGGGCAAAAGAAAAAGCCCATCCCTTCCGAGATGATATACTTTTTACCGGCAATGATCAGGACTCCTTTACCTTGGGTGGAATGAAGCCAATGAAAATCGGGATGTCCCGCTGGTCTATGAATGGTCTCCTGGTTTTGGTTCTTGCCGATACTTTTCAAATAAAACGGTAGTCTGCCCTCTTCCGCGGTGACAAATGGAAATAACGGTTTCAACGAAATCCCCTCCATGGTTCATATCGTCATATCCGGGTGAATATTTTTGGATTGCCTTCCCGCTTGTTTTAAAATACAATGGTGTTAATGAAGATCATCCACAATTAACTGCTTCCGGTTTCATATAATTATATTCAAACTTTATTCTTCAGGCAAGATTGCCAATTGCTTACAAACATCCAGATGAAACACGGTGTATCCTAAAAAAATTTACCGGAGGTTCCTCATGATCAATTCGAAACTTCCTTCCATTTATTTCGGTGGAGATTATAATCCTGACCAGTGGCCGGAGGAGGTCTGGCAGGAGGATATGCGACTTTTCAAGCTCGCCGGGATTAATGTCATTACTGTTCCCGTTTTTAGTTGGGCGAAGCTTCAGCCCGCAGAAGACCGGTATGATTTTGAATGGCTGGATCGGGTGTTGGATCTGGCGGCGAAAAATGGCATCTATGTATGTCTGGCAACATCCACTGCGGCCCAGCCTGCTTGGATGTCCCTGAAGTATCCGGAGATCTTGCCTGTGGATATCCAAGGGCGTAAAAAGACCCACGGCGGTCGAGTAAACTTTTGCCCCAATAGTCAAGTTTACCGCGAATTCTCTACCAAATTAGCTTCCCACCTTGCACTAAGGTATAAAGACCACCCGGCATTATTGGTCTGGCATATCGCCAATGAATACGGTGGTAACTATTGCTATTGCGAACACTGCGCCGCAGAATTTCGTAATTGGTTGAAAAAGCGTTACGGCACCATTGAAGAACTCAACAAACGCTGGAATATGAGTTTTTGGGGTCATACCGTTTATGAATGGGATGAGATTGTCCCTCCCTCGTACTTAAATGAGATGGGCATGGCCACCTGGCGCGTACCGCCTGCGGAATTCACCTGTTTTCAAGGGATCTCGCTCGATTACAACCGGTTCATGTCGGAATCCATTTTAGAGTGCTATTTAGGGGAATATCAAGCCATCAAAGCCATTACACCGAACATTCCAATCACTACCAACCTGATGGGCACTTATAAACCATTGGACTATTTTGACTGGGCCAAACATATGGATATTGTTTCCTGGGACAATTACCCGAGCCTAAATGCTCTACCCGCAAATATTGCCTTACGTCACGATTTGATGCGCGGCCTGAAAGACGGAGCACCTTTCATGCTGATGGAACAGACCCCCAGCCAACAAAACTGGCAGGCTTACAATAGTCTGAAGAGACCCGGTGTCATGCGGTTATGGAGCTATCAGGCCATCGCTCACGGCGCGGATACGGTAATGTTCTTCCAGCTTCGCCGGTCCTTCGGCGCCTGTGAAAAGTATCACGGTGCGGTGATCGCCCATTGCGGCCGCCCTGAAACCCGCGTATTTAGGGAAACTGCCCAATTGGGCGCCGAGCTTAAAAAACTGGGTGACCGAATTTTGGAGTCACGGTCCCGGGCTAAGGCGGCTTTGCTCTTTGACTGGGAAAACTGGTGGGCAATCGAATTTTCCAGTGGACCCAGCGTCGATCTGAAATACATATCCCAGATCGAAAAGTACTACCAAACGTTTTTCGAGATGAATATTGCGGTGGATCTAGTGCAATCCACTGCTGACTTAAGCCAATACGATCTGGTAGTCGCACCGGTACTTTACATGATTAAACCGGGAGTGGCCCAAAACATCGAAAAGTATGTGGCAGGTGGCGGCACCTTTGTAACCACCTTCTTTAGCGGTATCGTCAATGAGAATGATCTGGTCACTTTGGGCGGTTATCCCGGTGAACTCCGAAAGCTTTTGGGAATCTGGGTGGAAGAGATCGATGCCCTGCCCCCGGAGATGAAAAACCGGATCGTTTTCGAAAAGCCTCGGGCCGGTTTCGAGCATGAATATGAATGCGGATTGCTTTGCGATCTTTTACATCCCGAGTCCGCCGAAATTCTGGCAGTCTACGGCAAAGATTTTTATCAGGGCATGCCAACCTTAACCCGGAATATATTTGGAAAAGGCCGGGCGTATTATATAGCCTCCGATCCCGACCCTCGTTTTATCAATGATTTAATGCAATCCATTTGTAAAGACAAGGGGATTACGGGTCCGGTGGCTCCAGTTAACGGAGTCGAGGTAACTCAGAGGTTTAAAGATAACAGCGAATTCACTTTCATCTTAAACCACAACGACCATGAGGTAACCATCGACCTGAATCGCGGTAATTTCAGAGATCTCATCTCCGATAGGGAGATCCGGGACAAGATTACGCTCGCCCCGAAAGACGTCGTCATCTTGGAACGGGCTTAACCGAATCCTTTTTAGACTCAGGCTCGGTTTAGCGAAGCCGGTCCCAAAATTGACCTTCATGAGGTGAAATAGAATGTTCCGTTTCGGTGTACGCGCTCACGATTTTGGAAAATTACCTGTCGAAGAATTGGCCAAACGCATCTCAGATCGGGGAATACCCAGTATCCAACTGGCGCTCGGCAAAGCCGTCGCCGGTCTTGATGCCGGCCCGGGTAGTTTCAGCCCCGGTCTGGCCCGTTATATCGGTGATACATTTGCCAATCATAACATTCAGATCGCGGTTCTGGGGTGTTACAACAACCTGATCCATCCCGATCCGGGTATCCGCCGGGATTATATTGCAAGATTCAAGGAACATCTCCGCTATGCCAGGGATTTTGGTTGCAGTGTGGTCGGAACGGAAACCGGATCTCTCAATGGAGACTACTCGTTTCACCCGGACAACCACGGAGAAACGGCACTCCGGTTATTTTTGGAGAGCCTCACGGAACTGGTGACGGAGGCTGAAAAGTTCGGGGTTTTTGTGGGGATTGAGGGTGTGGCGAGTCATGTGGTTTCCAGTCCGGACAGGATGAAGCAAGTCTGTGATACGATCCAATCCAACAATCTCCAAGTCATTCTGGATCCGGTCAACCTACTGACCGTAGAGAACTATGAGGATCAGGACCGCATTCTCGATCAGGCTTTTGAGCAATACGGGAAACGGATTGTGGTGTTACATCTAAAGGATTTTACTATCGAGCATGGCCAAAAGAACTCGGCACCCATCGGAGACGGACTTTTTCATTTTGAATACCTGCTAAAAAAGGTCCAATCCCGTAAACCCTATATCAATATGCTGCTGGAAGAAACCACCCCGGAGACGGTCGCCGCGAGTATTCAAAAACTTCAGGAGATCGCAGGCCGGGTTTAGACCCGTTTACTTTCTCCGGGCGGGGCGGTGGAGGCGCGGATAATTAATTCCGTTGATAATACCAAATGCTCCATGACCGGATTCTCGGTTTCAATCATCCCTTGCAGGAGTTGCGCCGCGCTCTTGCCGATCTCTTCCTTTGGTTGATTGACGGTGGTCAACGGTACCTCTACATTGGCCGCAAGAATATTATTATCAAACCCCATCACACTTAGATCCCGCGGGACATTGAGCCCCATCTGCAGTGCGGCTCGTAAGACGCAAATGGCCAAGTAATCGTTGATGGCAAAGATGGCGGTAATCCGGGGATTCCTCTCCAAGAAAGCTTGAACGGTCTGAATTGCCACCGGATCGGCCTGGCCGGTGTGACGATCATAAGTTTGTTCCCGAATCATCGATAGTTCCTTCCGTCCCTGCGACAAAGGGATCCCTTGATCCGCCAGTGCCTGGCAGAACCCTTGAATCCGGTCATTGATGCTAACGGCAAGTTCCGGCTGGTAACCGATGAGCCCGAACTCCTTGTGGCCCAAGTGGATCAGGTACTCCCCCGCGGCATAGGCGCCGCCGAAATTATCAGAGACCACATAATTGCATTCGATGCCTCGATAGAATCGATCCACCATTACAAACGGGAATTGCTCCAGCTTTAACTTGAGTAACGCTTCACTACAGTACATTCCCTCTGCCGGAAAGATGATCAATCCTTGCACTTCTTCATTACGCAGACTCTCAATCGCTTTGCTCTCTTCAATGATGGAGTTATCGGTTTTCCGGAAGATTAAACGGTAATCCCGGTCCCGTAATTCTTGTTCGACTCCGCTGATAATCCCGATTTCATAGGTATCCTTCATAAACGGGACGATCAAACCGAAAGACCCCGGCTGACCGCCACGAACCCGCAAAGGCTGCGGATTGACTGGTGAATCCGCTGTATCGTTCCGGAGCGGTGCCGCCCGTCTCACAAACGTGCCTTTTCCGGCTACACGATCGACGATCCCCTCCTGCATCAGGTCATTCAACGCTTGTTTGGTGGTGATCCGGCTGACACCGTACTTTTTTGCCAATTCGATTTCCGACGGTATTTTTTCTCCCAATTTATACTCGCCTGAAGCGATGGATTGCAGCATAATGGTTTTGATCTGACTATAGAGCGGGATCGAAATCTCTTTATTAACTTTTATTACTTTATCAGTATCATTCTCAGGTATATGATTCGCCATCCGTTAGTTCCTCCACCAATCAAAAACTTAATACCCTATCTTCACCTGGATATCCTGACTGTAATTACCGAAACCTTTACCGAACAAAGTCACACCGCCACTGTTCTTGCTTTTTACCAGGCTAGCCATGCGGAATAATATCTCCTTACCGTAACGAATATCCAAGTCGTTGACGGTAACGGTCGAGATTTGAATTCCATCCACGTAACTTCCGGTTTCATTGATAATAATCGTTTTCATCAGTCCGTACTGGGTACCCAGATTCCACCAGTCCGGTGTGAAAATACCCTTACTGCTTCCAAAATCTCCCGGGGAGGTCCAAAAACCCAGTTCTCTCCCGGCAAGATAAAAGGTAATCTCCGAAGGCCAATCTTCGTTATAACCCGGAGCTTCGGAACATATCTCCAGCGTTATTTGAACGAACTTCGCCCGCTGGTTGCTTAACAAGTAGTTGGGGATCCGGTACTCGATAAAGCCTTGGCCAAACCAGATAATCCCCGCCTGAATATGATCCGGATCCGCAAAATACCGTGGATCATCGACGACCCCGATGACTCCGCCGGTTGACGCCAGCCCGCAAGTGGGCTTGATGTCATAGGACGAATATTGCCCCACCGGAATCGAACAGCAATACGTATTGGCATTCGCTTCACTTACTTTGAACTTAAACTGCAGGGTCGCCTGTTCCAGTTTGAGGGAACAAACCTTTTGGGTCCCCCTTTTCCCCGCGGAGTTTTCACATTTAATGATCCCGGCCTGCTCCAACTTTTGTATATGGCGGGTGACGATAGCCGATGAAATGTCGAGATAGGCCGCGATCTCTTTTACATTCAGCGGCTTCTCATTCAGCAACTCAATGATTTTCACCCGGGTTTCCGAAGCGAAGGCCTCAAGGAAGTTCATATTTTTGACGGATACTTCAATATTCACATTGCACCTCAAGTTGTTGCTGAAGCAATTATATGACTTTAAAGTTAACCAGTCAATGGTCTGTCTCCGATTATCATCGTTATACGGATGTCGGCATCGCCGATCTATCATTCCATATTCCATTCCATATTATTAACTTGTAAATTAACATTAAAGACCGGATTGAATATCAATCCGGCCGGTGATGAAGTTCAAAACGCAAATAAAATTGGGCGTGCTACTCCTGGATGATCCGATCCACCACCAGTTGCCGGAATTCCGGAGATAGCGCGGCAAAATAAGCCGTAAATCCAGTAACCCTCACTACCAGGTCGGGATATTTTGTGGGATCGCGGTGCGCTTCCCGAATCTTTTCGGCATCGATCACGTTGATATTGAAAAGAGTGCCACCGAGCTTAAAATGGGTTTCAATCAGGTCGGCCACCTTTTCGATGCCCCCTTCCTCCCGGGACAGACCCGGATCCAGCTCCAGTTGAATCGGTACCGTATTGCCATATCCCGACTGTACCCTGGCGACCGCCTTGACCATGGCCGTTGGAGCGGAATCCTTGCGAAAGCCGGGATCGGGGTTGGCCCCAAAAGATATGGGGGTTCCGGCATGACGGCCATTAGGGGTTGCCCCCACCGGTTTGCCGTACTTTATG
>DASVMB010000425.1:0-6479 GCA_036384575.1 Bacillota bacterium | reverse complement strand
AATCTGCAGAGTGGCGTTTTGCCCGGTTTTGTAAGTGGATTGGTCCAGATCAAGCTGGACCCGGTCGGGGTGGTCCATCGCCCAGGGAGCATAACCCCAACCGCTGGCATAAAGCTCATAAACGCCCCGTGCCCCGGTGTTAGGGTCGGCGAAAACAATCTTAAAGTAACCGTAGTCTTTAGGCCGGAAATTAAATTCGCCTTCACCGTCGGTAAGTTTGACACTGTCGAGACTGATTCGGGTTTCCTGACGTTCGCTGGAGTAAGAGTATTCCCCATCCCGATCCCGGCGGTAGATGGAATTCCAGGTAACTGAGAAGACATCGACCACCAACGTTTTGTTGGTAAAGGGCTTACCATCGGGGCTCACTTCCACCAGAGAAATGGGATAGGTTTCCCCGATTTTGGCATAAGAGCTGTTCTTGGTTTTATAACCAATATACGACTTATAAGGATGGAATTCGGCCGCTTTATAATTACTCACCGACCGGCCGCCGTCTTCAGTAACCGTAGCCTGAAAAACTGCGCGGATGTACCCCGGGGGATAGAGATTATCAGGAAAGTTGTAGTCAAAAGATGCCTGGCCATCCGCATCCAGCTGAGTTTGGCCCAAATCTTCCTCGATGGTTCGAAATTCCCGCCCGGAGTCACCGAAAGTATAAGAACGGTAAGCGGCGGGGCTAAAAATCACCGGTTCCAGGCGGACTCCAACTTCCACACGGCGGCCGGTAGCAGGGGGACCGAACAGATTTGTACCACGGACGGTGATCTTTGCAGATTCACCCGTCGTGAACCGGTCTTTATTGGTGAGAGTCTCAACCTTGATCCGGTCGGGAATGAAGTCTTCAACATTAAAGGCTGTACTACCGATGGATTGCTTTGCCACATACATCAGGGCCGTATATTTACCGGTGCGGGCATAGTCGGGGATAGCCAGGTGGAATTGGCAGATCCCGTCCTCCTTGGTAGTGGCGGCAAATTCACGAAAGACTAAGCCGTCGGGACCGATAACTTCCAGCCGCACCGGGAACTCGGGCGGTACGGCGGCATTTGCGCCCCGGATGATGGCGACGATGTTGGCGTCGTCACCGGGCCGGAACACGCCGCGATCGGTATAGACGAAGGCCTCATACCCTTGGGTCTGGGGCCTGCCGGCCACATTAAAATCGGTCTTGTCAATCAAGCTGTCGTCCAGGCAGACAAAGGAGAGATCATCCGCTTGTTCCGCCAGAATGACATAAGAACGGAAATTCTCCATTTGTTGCCGGAGACCGCTGAAACGCACCTTGCCGTCGGCATCGGTGGTACCGCTGACGATCTCCTGATTATTGAAGCTGACGAGACTGACTTTGACCCCGGACTTTGGCGTCAAATTGTCAAGGGAGTTGACCCAAACCACCAGGTCGTCCCCGCCCATTTTGGCCATGATGCCCAGGTCGGTAATGACGGCGATCTTGGCTGTACTCCGCCAACGGTTCTCCGGATCGCAGGCGTAAATTTGGAAGATTCCCCGTTGCCCATCGAGATAGCGGCTTAAATTAACCGGGGTGGTGATGATGTCGTTCTCTCCGCCGGATGTCTCGTAAGTGAGGGTTTGGATGACCCTTCCGTACCGTTCCAGATCCGACGAATAACAATAACCCTCATCGTTAAGGCTGCTCAAGAAGGAAACGATGTTATTGGCAAATACTTTGGCTACCTCTACTTCCACCTTGGAAATGTTGACCGTTTCCATTCCCAGGTTGCGATAGCCTTTACTTGCCAGATAACGTCCGGGTGCGCTAAAGCTGACGCTGGGCTCCAGGTCGGGGAAGGTTACCTCATCCGAAAACTCCCTTTCCAAAGGTTTACCGTTCAAGGCGGGCAGACCTTTGTTGATTTTGACCAGATAGGTCTGACCCGGTTTCAGGGTACTGCCGGAGAGAGTGATCTGCTCGCCACTGGTACTAATGCGAAACTCGGTCTTGGGCTTGAGGGAGATGAAGTTAACGGCGACATCGGGATCCACCGGTTCGGAACAGCGAATCGTGATGACATTTTGGCCGTCTTCCGATTGGGCGTTAATCTCATTGATATTTAAGTTTTGTTCCTCCCGGAAATCGGCGCCCTTGACGAATTTATCCTTGAGACCGATCTTGGCCCCGGTGCATAGGAAATTCTGGGGCAGGCTCAGTTCTACCTTACGGGCTTTCGTCCCGCGGATCAACAATTCGCTGGTGATGAGGGCATCGCGGCCGCCGTTTTGTTGTGTGATAGAAAACTTGATTGGCTGGCGCTTATCCACAAAGACCAGGGAGAGCTGGCGTTCAAGGTTTTCAATCGCCACCGGGTAGTTGAAACTCAGACGGGCTTGAAAGATGATGCCGCGTTTCCGGGCTGGATTATAAATGAAATCGAGGTTACTTCCAGTAATGCGGAAACGTTCGGTGGTGAACTTGAACTTACGTTCGCCGGTCAGGTTTTTCTTTAACTCTTCCAGGAAATCGGGTTTGAACTCGACTGTATAGGCGGTGGAGGGTTGTAATGGGGCTTCGGGCAGGAATTTAAGGCGGCGCGAAGATTCCCAACGAATTTTGCCGGGAACCTCCGGTTTGAAACGGATTCGATTATTACTCATCAATTTACCGATCCGCGGCTTCGTCACCACATCCGCAGAGAAGGTAAAGACAAAATTCGTCTTGGGACTTACTTCACCGGAGGGCTCCATCCGAATGATCCGGACCGAGTTTGCGGCAAAGGAGGGAATATATAAAGAAATGACCAACGCCAATACGAAGGTCAGCCATAAGAGGCGGTGAATCAAGCGGTATCTGCCGCCTTCACCGCCCGGTAAAACGGGATCCTGATTTGAATGCATCCCCAATCAACTCCTCATCACTTGAATCGATCCAAACCGTTACTTTTTTAGCAAATTTATATGGTGTGATCAAACCAATTCGCTGTCATACATTATTTTCCTGCACTGTAAAATCAATTTTCCGGGACAGTTGTTTACGATGGTAAAAGTCCACCACGGAATGAAGGGATAAAGGCGGGTGAAACAATCCTCCCCAGGCGGGGAGATTGTGAAGCATTGACTGTTTGTTAGATGATAGTGGGGGATTAGGAAGCTTTTTCGGGGATCAAAACGACCTTGATGGTTTGCAAAATGATCTTTAGATCCAATAATATGGTGGCGTTTTTCATATACAAGAGGTCATACTGGAGTTTATCCTTTGCGGACATACTGTATCTTCCGGAGATCTGAGCCAGACCGGTAATCCCCGGTTTGATGAGGTGACGTAGATGATACTGGGGTAATTGGGTCTCATATAATTTTACAAAATACGGCCGTTCGGGACGGGGACCCACGATACTCATATCGCCTTTGATAACGTTGAATAACTGGGGCAATTCGTCCAGCCTCATGGCACGCAACAATTTGCCAACCTGCGTGACACGCGGGTCGTTGCTTGATGCGAGTATCGGTCCGGTTTCTCTTTCGGCGTCCGGGATCATGGTTCGAAATTTATACAACTGGAACCGTCTTCCTTTGAGGCCAATCCGTTCTTGCTTGAAAAAGATCGGCCCCGGGGAACTGAGTTTGATCGAGATAATGATAAGTATCATAAATGGGGCACAGAGTATTAAACTGCCTAAGGAAATTCCCAGATCGAGGATTCGCTTGAGTTGTTCGCGGCCGGGATAATCCTTGGAGTAGGCAACAAAGCTCATCGTATCCTGAATCTGTTCGATCTTGGATTGGGAGACCATGATCTCATAGGGCCCGGGGTTAAAAACAACCGGGATGTTGAAACGCATGGCATTTAGGGCTACCAGATTTTTTACGGCTTCGGGTAGATGACTGGAGATGACGACGGTATCCGGCCGGCCTCCGTCAAACGCTGAAGGGATATCCCGGTACTCGCCCAGAAGCTTAAACGGGGTAACGTTTTCTTTCCCGGTCAGGCGTTCTACTATCACTCCGATGACAAAATAATTGTCATGAACCAATCTGGTGAAGATCTCCCCGGCTTCGGCCAGGGGGGCGATGATAAGGATTCGTATCATGGGAGCCAGGTGGGCTTCCCATTGGAGCATAAACCAACGCCATATGCCAAGGATGATCATCTGGAGTAACAAGGCAGTGGCGAACACACTTCTTGGAAAGCTGTGAACACCTATCATATAACTGGTGGCGATCAGGATCAACGTCAAAAAGATGAGGGATACGATGATTGAGGCCATAACCTCAGTCCAGCTACGGTTCTCTGTCCGATACAGACCAAAAAATCCAAAGAGAAGCGGTCCAAGAATGCTGATTATTGGCCAAAGGATCTGATAGGAACGGAAGTTGTACTCTGGTACCACGAATAGGAACCGGATCCCAAATGCCAGGAGAATAGCCCCGTTTATGAGTAAGATATCTCCGGCCAACCGGGTCAGAAGAAACCCGATGTTATTATTATGATTCATCTGTATTGCCTCCGCTATCCGGTGCCTTCATCCGGAATATTGTTACAGTCAACTGGGTGCTGAACTGTTCCATCATATATATTCAATATTTCCGGAAGATTTTTGTCGCAGTAAAATGATAATGATGCCAAAACAAAGGAGAGGACGACTAATAACGAAATTTTGTGGGAATAAAGACGGTTAAAAATAGGGTAGGAACATTCGGCCAATTCTTGGGCAAAGATGGTATCTCCGGTCAGTCGAGGAAACCCGCGGTTTTTTGATTGTTACAGTGAATCGTCAACTACATCATGTCCCGAATGGCTGTATACCCGATGATAAGGATGATCCATCATTTTGTGAAAGCATTTGGATGACTATAGCCTATTAATCAAATCATCGGTTTTTAGCCGCCGATAGTTAATAGAGTTTTTTACATTTTCTTGGTATGAGTCAGGTACTGCAATCACTTGGTACACCTGACATTGGTGAGCCAACAATTGAAATATCCCTGGTAATTAAAGTAAAGTGATCTGATTTCCTAAAAATCTTCAAGGAATCTGCCGATAAGAATTATGATTCGTATCCTGAGTTCCTCAGTTTCCAAATGACAATGATCCTACGATAAAACGTTTGAACTATTTATTCTTTTAAAGGAGTTGGCTGCGTGGATACTGATGTAATGAAATTCCTCAAACAGCATTATATAGGATTGGGAATGGTGTTTATCATTGTTTTTTGGGCCTGTTTTTTGGGGATGCTTAATTTTCCTCCGGTTTACCGGGTGAACGCGGCGATCGAGGTGGACCGGCAAGGTACAGACATAGAGAATATCGACCAATCCTATGATCAAAACGTGGTTCAGGTTAACAATACCGTACAGAAACTGAAGAGTGCCACCTTGCTTCGGCAGACTCTCCTTAAACTGGGTTACGATTACCCTATCGAATCCCGGGAGTTTATGGCGTTACGCGATAATTTAAACGTTAAGCCGCTGCAACCCAGCAATGTGATTCAGATCACCTTCAAACACCGTTCAGCCCTTGAAGCAGCCCAAATTGTCAATAATCTGGTAGATAATTTGATGGCGGAGAACCAAGACTCCCGAAAAGCCAAGATTGATGAGGCCATCAGCTATGTTACATCCAGCCTGTCCAATATCCGGGGTCAGCTGGGGCCACAAAACCTTTCGGTAAAGGCTCAACGCTACAATCCTCAACGGATCGGGGATCTGCTCAGGGAGACTGAGAATGAACTCAATCGTGTTAACCGATATCTGGCCCAGTTCAAGGCTACGTTGACCCCTACTGAGCGTAAGGCCGTTGAAAACGTCCTTACTCCTCAACTTACCGAGAAGTTCAAATCCAGTCTGGCGTCCCTGGAATCAAACCTGATCGCGGATTTACAAGACAAGAATTGGAAGCATCCCGTGATTGTAAAGGATCAGCAGATCATCTGGAGGGAGAAAACACGGCTCACCGCTTCCCTTAAGACGATTTTGGAAGCACAATCGTACGGTTCCCGAATTCAAACATCAGATGATCTCTGTACTTATCAGGTTAAAAGTTTTGAGCTGCAGCTTCGCCGGGATGAACTTCAAAATATGTCGAACCGGAACCTTACTCGTCCGAGTGACACCCAAGCGACGGTATTAAAGGATTTGGAAGAACGGCTCGTTCAAAAGCTGGTTGAGCTCGAAAATCTGAACGACCCCACAGATATTCGGATCACTTGGATTGATAAAGCGGTGCCGCCGTCAGACCCCTATTTTCCTCCGGGCGTGATCACAATTATCGGGCTGAGTCTGGGAGCAGCGGTATTGGGGAGTCTCATCGTCATGGTGTTGTTACTTGAGGTGAAGAGTACCAGACAAACAAAGGTGTGAGATTAGTAATCCAAATGCTCATCATGGGGGAAATAGCCAGCCGCAGTAACCCTATCGGAACGTTCGGTGCTTTGAACGGGGGGGGAAGATGGTGAGACGGTTATCGGAATTCCTCCAATGGCTATGGCGTGAAAGGTGCAAAAAAACCCTTCGTCATGGGA
>DASVMB010000424.1:0-1633 GCA_036384575.1 Bacillota bacterium | reverse complement strand
GAAGCGATCTGTCTGCTCGATGAGACGTATATGCAATTGATGAACTACAAAGGTTTTTTTTATCAGGCGGCCAACGGCACAAAATTGCAGTCGTTACCCAATATGGCCATCAGGCTTGATCCGGAAAATAGTCGATCCTATATCGATTTGGCAATGTTTTATATCAATGCGCCCGGATTTGCCGGAGGAAGTATTGACAAAGCAATTGAAAGGCTGAAGAAGGCAGCTCAAAGTGAGGACAAATTCGACCAATTCGATGTCAACCTTTGGATGGCGATAGCATACCAAAAAAAGAAGGACATGGATACCGCCGCCCATTATATCAAGCGGGCGTTGCAAATCTACCCCGGGAATTCTTGGGCTCAAAGCATTTTAAATGATCTGGACTCATCTAAATAAATCCGGGATGTTTGAATCTAGATTCGCAGACATTTACCGGAACGAACTGCGCCGGACGATCTGTACTTAATGCCAAACTGCCGCCATCTGGCGGCAGTTTGATCGTATGAGTAATGTACTTAAGGTTGTTGAATGAATTCCAGCATGATACCGTCGGGGTCTTCAAAGTACGTCATCCTGCAACCGTTGGACAGGGTTTGAATGGGGAAACGGAAATAGACTCCTTTTTGTTTGAGTTTTTCAACTTCCGTCTCGATATCCTCGACCTCCAGCGCCAGGTGTTTCCACCCTCCGATCCGGTAATCTCCCTTAAACGAGTCCTCCTGAACCCGGGGCTCCAGAAATTGAAAAAACTCGATTACCATGCCGTGCAGATCAATGCCGGAGACCAAAACCCGGGTGTTTGCCAAACCAAAGATCGTATCGGTCTGGCTGCCTTGTTGAGACGGCCCCGGTTCCCACAGTAATTTGGCTCCAAGAACATTACAGTAGAAATCAAGAGTTTTCCCGGTATCCCGTACCGTCATTCCCAAATGAGTGGCTTTCATCGCGTACCCTCCTTTTTATTCTTATTCATTCTCCCCGAATGCAGGGCATAGATCCTGTATCGCTCCCCGACGGTAGCACGCAGGATGAAGACTGCTTTATTGGCAGTTGTTTTCGACATCGATGCGTCTTTTTTATGTATTCCGAATTGATTGCCCGGAAACATTTTATCACAACGGAGCCGGTAAAGTCAGCATCAACACGGCGTTTTCATTGAGACGGATTTATTTTTCGCAATAATTGGTCCGAAACGAGAGGAATCTCCTTGCGCAAAGCGAAAATATATTTTCGCAAATCAGATAGACTATTTAAATACCGCCTTTATTGCGCGTCTAAGCGCGTGAAGTTTTGGAGGTTTATTCATGAATCGCACCATTCAGAAATATTTGAACCTGGAGTTCTTTTCGGTGATCTACGATTTACTCGAGGCGTACCTGGCGATTCTTTTTGGGAGTATGGCCCATAGCATCGCGCTCATTGCCTTCGGGTTTGACAGCATCATGGAATCCTTAGCAGGGTTGGTCTTGATCAGCTGGTTGAGCCTAAAGAAGGAGTTAACCAGTGAAGCGGCGTACCGCCGTAAGCGGCTGATCATGCGTACCGTGGCTTGGGCTTTTTTGATTTTGGGAGCCATCCTGCTCTATGTGACCGTGAAACGCCTGGTGGTTGGGGAGCCGGCCCGGCCTTC
>DASVMB010000423.1:0-3730 GCA_036384575.1 Bacillota bacterium | reverse complement strand
TCATAAGAAACGATTGAAACGTCATTGGCAGCTGCATAAGTTTCAAAGGGAACTACGGGGCCAACTCGATGAGCTATACCGCAGGCGACGAAGGATCCAAGGTTTATTACGCGAGAACCGGAACCTTAATCGCCAGGAATTACAGGATGAGCTTGAGCGGATAGAAAAACAAGTGCAGGTTTTGCATCTGCGGATGCACCTGAAGAATGGGAATTTTAACGAATACTATCGTCATATCCGGTATACACGGCCTGTGGCGCTCATTTTCAACCTCACGCTGTGGTTTCTGCTTTTCAGGTTCGGCGGAATTAGCACAGGATTGAAAATCGTCATTTTATTCATGGCGCTGATGACCACGGCCGGCAGTATTGGAGAAGCCATTTTTCTCGTCAGAATCAGGGAACGGATCCTGAAACCCGTTGAAAATCTGCGCCGGGGCGTAGAGGAGATCGCCCAAGGCAATTATCAGGTCGAGGTGGCCAATGATTTTTCGAATGAGATGGGCACACTGACCGTCGCTTTCAACAGGATGGCCCGCAAGCTCAAGGAGGACGAGGAACTGAAACTGGAGTATGAGGCGAACCGTAAGACGTTGATTGCCAATATCTCGCACGATCTCAAGACTCCCATCACCTCGGTGCAGGGTTATCTTGAGGCGCTGATGGAAAGGAACGATTTCTCCGCTGAAAAGAATGAGAAATACCTAAAAATAATCTATAACAATACTGTGTACCTTAATAAATTAATCGATGACTTGTTTCTCTTTTCCAAGCTCGATCTGGATAAGCTCGATTTTAATTTTGAACCCATCAGCATCCGGCCTTTCTTTAACGACCTTTTGGAAGAGTTCCGGCTCGATCTCGAAGAAAAGAAAGTGGCGTTTGCGTACCGGGATGAACTTGATGACGAATATACGCTAAAAATGGACGCCAAGCGGATTCATCAGGTGGTGCGAAATCTGATCGACAATGCGATCAAGTATGGTTCCGCAAAGGATTTGGCCATCCAAGCTAGACTATATAGCAAGAGCGGTTTCGTATACCTGGATATTTGCGACAATGGGCCGGGAATATCACAGGAAGAACTGAAGCATGTTTTCGAAAGGTTTTACCGGGCCGCCGCCGAGCGCCCCAAAGATCTCAACAGCACCGGGCTGGGTTTAGCCATTGCCAAGGAACTGGTCGAGGCCCATGGGGGGAAAATTATCGCATCCAGTTCGGAGCGGGGAACATGTTTTACGCTGATGCTTCCGGTTCCGGTGGAAACGGCCGGGGAAAACGAGTGAGAGGCGCAGAATGAAAAAGATCCTGATTATTGAAGACGACCTGAATATCGCGGAGCTTGAAAGGGATTACTTAAAACTGAACGGGTTTGCTGCGGACATCGAGGCCGATGGGGTAAAAGCCGCTAAAATGGCCGTGTCCGGCGATTATGAAGTGATCATCGTGGATCTTATGCTGCCCAATAAAAACGGGTACGAGATCATCAAAGAGGTCCGCAAGAGTCTGGAAATTCCGGTGATCGTGGTTTCGGCCAAGACCGAGGATATCGATAAGATCCGCGGCCTGGATTACGGGGCCGACGATTATCTCACCAAACCCTTCAGCCCCGCCGAACTTGCGGCCCGGGTCAAATCCCACATCAACCGCTATGAAAGGCTCCGGGGCAACAGCACGGCGCTCGAAGTCATTGCCCACAAGGGACTGGAGATCAACACCGCCTCGCACAAGGTTTTGGTGAACGGCCGCGAGGTGCAGCTCACCTCCAAGGAGTATGAGTTATTGGTTTTTTTAGCCTCCAATCCCAATGTGGTTTTCTCGAAGGAGCATCTGTTCAACTCCGTATGGGGCGATGAAGATTTCGGGGATATTGCCACCGTGCCGGTGCATATTCAGAAGATCCGCAAAAAGATCGAGAAGGACCCGGCCAACCCGGAGCTAATTGAGACGCTCTGGGGGACGGGATATCGGTTTAATGCGTGAGGATTAGTTTTTTCCGGTGAATAAAGTGTACAAGATTTGAAAATGGATGGTAATCGGAGCGCCATAGTAAAAATCTTTTGGCGCTTTTTTAATTCTATGGTTTACGAGAGAGTTCTGTAGAATTTTGACATTTAGGAGGAGAACAGAAGAAACAGAATATACAAAAGAAAAAATGTACGAGCAGGAAAACCGGGGTTATCCGGAGTATGTTTGATCGAAGAAAAGTTGAAATAAAATGGTAGCGGTAAAATAAAAATAATTACCAAAGACCAAGCAAAAAGCAGGTGGGAGGTTGGTTCAATGAAACAAGTATATGATTTTTTAAAGAAGTGCCGGACATATTACATTGCAACCATTGACGGTGATCAGCCAAGGGTGCGTCCTTTCGGAACCATAGTTTTATATGAGGATAAACTTTATATCCAAACAGGCAAAGTCAAGAATGTTTCCCAGCAGATGCAGGCAAATCCCAAAATAGAAATCTGCGCCGTGGATGGCGGTGAGTGGATTCGGGTTGCGGCAACCGCTATAAGGGACGACAGGGTGCAAGCGAAGCAGCACATGTTGGAAGCTTATCCGGAATTGCAGGGAATGTATAAAGCAGATGATAATAATACGGAAGTGTTGTATCTAAAAGATGCCACGGCCACGATTTATTCATTCACGGCTGAACCTCGTGTAATCCGGTTTTAGAGTTATTTCGGAGTAAAGCCAAAGAAAACAAGATTGGGTCCTGAAGCGGTTGTTCGGAGCTGAAATATTTTCAATCAAACTCTCGAAGGTGGTTGGACGACGTTTTTTGAGGTGGGTTATTTTACCAAAGGAAAAGACCACATCCAAATATAACTTTCGGAATGTGGTCTTTTTTTTGTACTTAAATCAGATCCAGTGTAAAGGCAAAGGTCACGGTTCAATTAACATTATCGATGAATCGACTCAGCCATTTTAATCAGTTGCTTATTATCAATTCCGGAAGCCCCGGCCATAAACATGTACATAACACCGTCAATTTCCACATCGATATTGCCTTCGCCGATAACTCCCTTATTACCGTTAATCTCAATCTCTGCGACATTGCCGAAATCTGCTTCATAGGCAGTCTCGTTATTCATCAACCTGAGCTGTAAATAGATATCCTTGGCGTGGTCGCCGTTGCTGAAATAAACATAGGCATATTCGCCGTTTTTAACCGGTATTCCGTTTTCATCATTGAACAGTTGGATTCTGTCAAATGCATAGCCCTTCGGCATATAGCCGGGTAATGAAAAGTCAAATGCCAGGTAGGGCTTTGCTTTTTCCGGATTGGTCATTGTAGTCATTTTGCTGTTTTGTCGCTCGGTATATCCTTTTCGGGTCAGCGCTTCATATTTTGTGACAAGACCATCTTTTTCATCCTTGGAAACCATCGTCGAGACGATCAATTCCTCGCCGTTTTGGTTGTAAATCTTTCCTTTTTCAGGAAGTTGTTTAAGTATATTCCCGTCTTTGTCATATAATTTGCCTTTCAGTTCATCGGGAATCGTTAAATCCGGCGCGCCGGTTGGTTCCGTCACGATATATTTGGCATACTTTCCGACCAATACTTCTTTAATCGTCCTATAGAAATTTTGACCGTAAGAAGTCATTGAAAAGCCTATAACGAATAAAGTCATCATTGCAGCTACAAAAACCGGTTTTACAAATGACTTTTTCATGGCAAAATCCCCTTTCTTATCATCTATATATTTTTGATTATCAATTTGTAATAG
>DASVMB010000422.1:0-4706 GCA_036384575.1 Bacillota bacterium | reverse complement strand
GTGCCCGCAGACATGCGGCCTGATTGGGGTCCGGACAAACTGGACACAGTCGGAGTCATCCGGCTGATCAAGGAGCGGATCGCTCCCAGGCTCCCCAAGAATGTCGAATTAGGTTTCGAGATGCATTACGACACCGAGGTGAATGATAAGACCGCACCGGCCATAGCCGACGCGCTGGTCGACGCGGGGATCCATCTTGCGATGATTACCCCCGGCGCGCACAGTCATTTCGGTTACGGCGGAATCGCCTCCCTCGATCCCAAAGAGCGGAAAGGCGCCGAGGAACTGGGAACCAAAACAGTGGATCTGGCTTACGGTCCGCTAAAGAAAGCCTGGCACGCCGATCCCGATAAGGCCCCGGCGTTGGTGCTCTGGAATGGTTCTTACGGTTATGACCTGGCCTCGGTGGGAGTCCGGGAAATGTACCAAAACCTCAAGGAAAGCGTGGCCACTCTTTGCAAGTATGAAGCGAAGAAGGGCGGCAGTTTGTACATTGGATTCGAGCCGAAACCCAACGAAGGTCATCCGGCGATGCTGATTCCGACGGTCGCCTCGGCGTTGCTTTTCTGGAGACGAATCGAGGAGGAATACGGGGTTTCGCGCCAGAAAAAAGGTGTCAACAAAGAGTTCGGACATACGGAGATGGTCGGGTTGGATCTCGTTTACGACACCGTGGAGGAACTCGATAATCAAGCCATGGTCCATATGCATCTAAATGGTCAGGGATATAACGACGGGATCATCCTGGGCGGCCCTGGCAAATACGATATCGACCACGGTACCCGGATCAACGGAATGAATGTGGCAGTCGCCGGTTTGATTGACGCCGCCGGTTTCAACCGTTGGAAAGGCCATGACATGCTGGTGCGTCCGTACGACAATGTCGAGCAAGGCCTCGACCGGATCGTTCGCTCCGTTCTGAGCTGGGAAGCTTGCGCTCAGGCAGCCACGGAAATCGATACCAAGCTGCTCCTGAAGCACCTGGCCGCCAGGGATACCGCCAAGGCCGAGGATATGATGCGGGCAGCGGTCGTCAGCGCCCAGAAACATTTTGATGAGATGTACAAAGGCTGAAGAAGCCGGAACTAACTTTTATAAAGGTGGAAATGGAGGGCCGGTTACAACCGGCCTTTTTTTTATCGACCGGAAACCATACCTGCTACCCTATTCTTGAATAACCCGAAACAAAGTTTTCATATCTACAAGGTTATTTTCATGGATTGCCGAATCATATGTAAAAATTGAAATGTTAGAGAGAGTGGCATTCCAAAAGAATACCGGCTATTTCTATGCAAATAATGACTTGCGACACCAGTGTTCCCCCCAGAAATACCGGGAGCGCTATTGTTGGCTGATAGGCAGAACAAATTGACGATCCGCAAGGTCGAACTGTAGATCTGCAATTCTATTTTCCAGGATGAATTGGTAAACTGAATTTAGCAAGAGCAGGTTGGTAGAATTCATTCAATGAAGGGGGATTATGAGTTGAAGAAACTTCACTTTTTCACGGTTCTCATTCTTTCACTGGGATTTTCTTGGGTGATGGCGGAGACGGACCGTAGCGATTTGGTAAAAAATGTGTTTCACACTTACCAATCTACGATTCTGATCCGGGGAGAAAAAACCATTTATTTCGATCCGGTGAATGTCGCCGGCGAGCCGCATGATGCGGATATCGTTTTCGTCACCCACACTCATGGCGACCATTTTTCAATCCCGGACATTCAGAAGGTACTTAAACCCGAAGGTACCTTGGTAGTACCTGTTGATGGCGCCGGCAAAGCCAAGGCTGCAGGGATCAAAAACGTGCTGACCGTACTTCCCAACCAGAAGTATGAGGTCTCCGGACTTGATTTCCAGACAGTTCCGGCCTATAACACCAACAAAGCCTATCATCCCAAGGAAAGCAATTGGGTCGGATACATCTGCAAGATCAATGCCGTCACCTACTATATGGCCGGAGATACCGATCTGATTCCGGAAATGAAGGATATCCAAGCGGATGTGGCATTCCTTCCGATTGGCGGCACCTATACCATGACGGCCAAAGAAGCCGCCGCTGCGGCCAATCTCATCAAACCGGCAGTGGCGGTTCCGATCCATTTCGCCGACGTTGTCGGAACCCTGCAGGATGCTAAGGATTTCATCTCCCTCTTGGATCCATCGGTTAAGGGGGTTATTCTGAAGAAATAAGAGAAGCATTTACCTTGGAGGCGCAGCAACATTGCTGCGCCTGAATTTAAGCCCGCTGAATTCCCAGTTCCCGGCAGAGAATCAAATACATGGCATGGGACCAAAGAAGAGGTTGGGCAGGATTGCCCCATCTTTCAACCCACAAGGGATAGTAGAACTCCTGGTTTAGATTGATCGGGACTTGTTCGGGAAGTTCTCCCCCTTCGCCGACCTGGTTTTCGATCCAGGTTTTGATCTCCCTTGCCTCATCCAGCCGGGAATTTTGGGCATAATACCAACCCAACCAGGCGGTGAGCAAAATCCAGGCCCCGCCGCCGTAAAAGGAGTCCGTGGCATAGCGATGGACTCCTGCTTTGTTTTTATATAACTTCGCTTCAATCTCCCTGACGGTTTGCAGCATGAACGAGTCATCTCCAGGAAAAATCTCAAAGGGAACCGCCATCCATAAAAGACTGGCGTCCACCTCTTCTATCCCGATTGATTTCACCAGCCGTCCCTGATGAACCGCATTTTTCATGATAAATTCGTGAATCGCCTTACATGTTCCGGTTATGGCGGGACTTTGATAATATTGATTGATCCCGGCCAACCCTCCTGCAATACAGGCCAAGGTCGCAGGATGGATGCGATCGCCGTTCTCCTCCCAACAGTCGAAATTGGGGGTATCCCAGAAAACTGTCAGGTAAGCGATGGTCAAACCGATTCCTTTTTGAAAGGTTTCCAGTAGTTCAACCTCTCCGGTAGCCCCGATATGTTCGGCCAAACCCCAAAGCCAGGTGCCGTAACCGTCAAGCTGGAAATTGGCCCAATCATCCTTGGTTTCCTGCCCGTCCAGCCGATACCGGGTGGGTAAAAACTCGTCCCTCGCTATAAACTGACGATTTTCTTTCTTTTGGAGTAATTTTCGGATCCGGCCTTCGCGAGTGGTGATGACCCCGTTCACCCATTGATAAAAACGCCGGGACGAATCGAATTCTCCGGAGCGATCCATGGCATAGGCAATGAAACTTCCGTCCCGCAACCAACAGTATTGATAATTTTTAAAATTGGGGCACGCCACGTATGATCCGCCGGGATGTTGATTCTCCTTAATAATCTCGATACTGCGCTGGAATAAGTCCATTGAAATACCTGCCCTTTAACTTTTGATTGCGCCGCGAAGCATTCCGCTGATGATCCATTTCTGAGCCAGGATATAAACGATCATCACCGGGGCCATGGCCATTAAGTACGAGGCGAATGCCAGATTATAGTTGGTGGTGAATTGTGAGCGAAACACGAATTGCACCAACGGTAAAGTCATTGTCTCCGGCTTGT
The DNA here is from genome assembly GCA_036384575.1 of Bacillota bacterium. Classification (GTDB taxonomy): domain Bacteria; phylum Bacillota; class UBA4882; order UBA8346; family UBA8346; genus DASVMB01. The sequence continues at coordinate 1,196 of DASVMB010000422.1, read as the reverse complement.
TCAGCATCACCAAGGGCAGCATGAAATCGTTCCATGCCCATAGAGTCGTGATGATACCGACGGTAGCGTGGATTGGAGCCATCAACGGAAAAACGATCCGCCAGAATAAACTCCAGATGCTGCAACCGTCGATGATTGCCGCTTCCTCCAGCGAACCCGGGAGCGATTTTAAGTACCCTACATAAACGAAGATGTTCATGGAGAGCCCATAGACGACATATAAAAAGATCAAGCCGTACTGATTGTCCATCCCCAGTAAACTGGTCTCTTTGACGACCGGCAACATGATGATGGGAAAAGGGATGAATAGCGCACTGATGAAGTAGTAATACAGAAACTTGAAAAATTTCCTCTGCAGATTACGGACAATGGCATAGGCTACCATCGAGTTGCTCAACAAGGTGAGAATCACCGCACCGACTGTGATCGTAAAACTATTTTTGAAACTGCGAAAAAAGTTGGTCATGGCGATGGCTTGGTTAAAATTCTCCCAATGTAGGGTTTGCGGCAGGGAAATAATCGATGCCGCCATTTCCTGAGGGTTTTTGAATGCCACCACTACCAGCAGATAGATTGGGAATAATATGACCAATGATCCCAGGAATAAAACCATGGTAGCAGGCCAATTCGTTTTTTTAACCACTCACGCTCACCTCCCTTTTCTGCAGGTAATGCAGTTGCACAAAAGAGATGATCAAAATGAATAGAAAGTAGACCACCGCATTGGCCGATTGAAAGGCGAATTCTCCGCCCAGAAATCCGCCGCGATAGATCAAAAGCGAGATCGATTCGGTGGCCCGTCCCGGACCGCCTTCGGTCAGAGCCATGATTTGATCAAACACCATTAAAAAGTTTTTCATGGACAGTACCATATTCACCGTAAAAAACGGGGCGATCAAAGGAAAGGTGATTTTACGGAACTGCTGCCATTTCCCGGCCCCATCCATGCTGGAAGCCTCATAGAGTTCTTCGGATATAGTCTGTAACCCCGCCAGGTACAACAAGATATTTAAAGCAGCCGATTGCCAGACCGCTACAAACATCACCCCGAGCCAGGCCAGATCGGGCATGCCCAGAATGCTTTTGGTAAAGAATTGGATATCCAGCTTTGCCGCTACGGCGGGGATCAAATTCGAAAAAATGTAGTTAAAAACAAACCCGACGATCAAGATACTCAGTACGTACGGCAAGAAATA
>DASVMB010000421.1:0-2652 GCA_036384575.1 Bacillota bacterium | reverse complement strand
CTTGCATCGAACCGCATTGCGGGCATGGTTCTTTGAAAGGACGCTCCCAGCTAACGAAATCACATTTGGGATACTGGTTGCAACCGTAAAAATGTCGGCCTTTTTTGGAACGGCGTTCCAGAACTTCCCCAACACCGCATTTAGGGCATTTGCTGCCCAGTGATTTTTGAATCGGTTTGGCGTTCTTGCACTCCGGATATCCGGGGCAAGCCAAAAATTTACCAAAACGCCCATATTTATAAACCATTTTACGGCCGCATTTTTCGCAGACAATATCGCTCTCCTCAACCGGAACGGCAACTTTTTCTATATTTTCATTCGCCTTTTGAACCTCGCGGTTAAAAGGATCGTAAAAGTCCGCCAAAACCTTGATCCAGTCCATGTTCCCTTCGGCGATCTCATCCAATTTCTCCTCCATCGCCGCGGTAAAATCATAGTCTACGATCTCGGGGAACTTTTGTTTCAGGAGATCGACTACAATTTGACCGAGTTCAGTGGGCTTAAGACGCTTCTCCTCACTCAGGACATAATTACGCTTAACAATCGTATCGATCGTTGGCGCGTAGGTGCTGGGCCGACCGATCCCTTTTTCCTCTAAAGTCTTGATGAGCGTAGCTTCGGTATACCGGGGAGGCGGTTGGGTGAAATGTTGTTTTGGTTCCAGTTTATCGAGGGTCACGTTTTCCTCCGGACGAAGTTCCGGAAGTCTCCCTTCCTCTTCGGGGGTTTCGTCATCCTTACCTTCCTGATAGATCCCTAGAAAACCAGCAAACTTGACCACATTGCCGTTGGCCTTAAAGGTGTATTCCCCAGCCACAATATCCGCAGCCACTGTATCCATGACTGCGGGGCGCATCTGACTCGCCATAAAGCGGCTCCAAACCAACTGATAGAGCCGGAATTGATCCCGGGTCAAAAATCCTTTGATTGATTCCGGAAGCCGGGCTGCGGACGTTGGCCGGATGGCTTCGTGTGCCTCCTGGGCACCTGCGGATTTCGTTTTATAAACAGGAGGGGTTTCGGGTAAAAAGTCCGTGCCGAAACGGGCCTTGATCGTCTCACGCGCCTCTTCCTGGGCCTCCTGGGCAATCCGGACCGAATCGGTACGCATATAGGTGATCAAACCGTGGGTACCCTCGGGACCGAGCTCTAATCCCTCATAAAGCTGTTGAGCAACAACCATGGTTTTTCGAGCGCCAAACCCCAATTTTCGTGCCGCTTCTTGCTGCATACTGCTGGTGGTGAAAGGGGGGGCTGGAAAACGTAACCGTTCTTTCCGTTTGACCTCACCCACAATAAAGCGGCTATTCTTTAGATCAGCTTCTACTGCTTTGGTTTGGGCTTCATCTTTAAGTTCCAGTTTTTTTCGCCGGAATGAGGTCAGTTTAGCCTGGAACGGCTCTCGTTTGGCGGTTAGGAAATTACCGGTGATACTCCAGAATTCTTCGCGGACAAAATCCTTAATTTCCTGCTCCCGTTCGCAGATTAAACGGACCGCAACCGATTGAACCCGGCCGGCGCTTAACCCGCGACGGACTTTTTTCCATAAAAAAGGGCTGAGCTCGTAGCCAACGATCCGATCCAAAATTCTCCGGGTTTGTTGGGCATTCACCCGATCAATGTCGATGGTTCGTGGGTTTTTTATCGAGTTTTCCACTGCGCGCTTGGTGATCTCGTGAAATTCGATCCGTTTGTACTTCTCCGGATCGAGTTCCAGGGTATTCGCCAGGTGCCAGGAGATGGCCTCACCTTCGCGATCAGGGTCGGTGGCCAGATAGACCGTATCCGCTTTCTTGGCCGATTCTTTCAATTCCTTGATAAGTTTGCCCTTACCCCGTATCACGATGTACTTGGGCTTAAATCCATTCTGAACATCCACGCCGAATTGACTTTTGGGCAAATCCGCCACATGACCGACGGAAGCTTTGACCGTAAACTTTTTACCCAAATAAGCCTCGATCGTTTTGGCTTTCGCCGGAGACTCAACAATCACCAGAGATTTCACATTAACTACCCCCACTTACTGTAAACGGATAATTCCAGGCCAAAATAAAACCAACCATATAAATCCTATATTTATTGATTTAGTATGCTCATTCAGTGCGGTGAAATAATGCGGATAAACACAGCCTCAATTCGGTATAACCTTTAAATACCGAATACTTCAATCTGAGATACGTAAAGTTTTACCATCTAGAGCTTAAAAATTATCGATAGACCTCCTTCTTTCCAACCATTACCGGGAAAGTCCGGTTGTCTATCGATTTGGGTTAATTCAGAAAAAAGTTGGGTCCTAGCTCGAGGGGATGAGGCAGTATCATCAATAAACGTTCATCGTCGTTAATGACCTTATGTAAAATTAACTCCAACTCTCGCAAACCCACCTCTTGAACCTCGGATTGCAGCACTTCCGCCAGTATTTGTTCCACTTCTTTGGAGGTGACCAAGGAGCTGTTGATCAATCGGATGATCTCCCCCTGACTCGTTAAGGATAGTTTACGCTGTTCAGCCTGGCTGAGAACCCGATATCCATCCTTGATCTCAAATAAATCATCCACCATTTGAACATCCGTCTTTAATGAACTTGGAATCGAGTAGAGCAGTTTGAAGGCCACCTCGATCTCCTCCGGGGTATAACCCAAATGCACCAGG
>DASVMB010000420.1:0-8152 GCA_036384575.1 Bacillota bacterium | reverse complement strand
TGTTTAATCTCTAACGCCGGTTGTTTCCCACCGGCTTTTTTGAGATTCCGGATTATGGCGCATACCCCCCGATAGTCCTTTCTGGAATTCGCTCGCGCCGCAGTCTGCTCAATATATTGCCGAAAAAGCCCATAAACATCTTCCGTGAATTCAGGAATAAGATACTTGCAAAAACACTCCACCGTTGAAGGCCTTCCTTTAACGTACTCACATAGCTTTTGTTTTTCGCCTTCTTCGATCAGAATACGAGTATATACATCCTGATGGGTTTTCTTTTGGTTTTCCAATCGAAGAATGATTTCAGGGTAAACAGAAGGCCACTCTTTGGTGTCATATGTGTTTTTCAATTCCTGGTAATATTCAAAGTCTCCTTTCAGAATAAAATCCACGGCAATTCTACGCTGCTCATCCAGCATTCCGGATAGTTTAAATGCTTTATACCGATATCCCTTCCATTGATCCGCCAGCCCGGGGGAACCTTTATCCTTCTCTTCCCCATCGATTGCAAGCTTAACAACCTCGTTATAATCTTTTTTCTTCATTGCGCTTTCTATTGCCTTTTTTCTAAAGCTCGAGTATTGTAAGTTTTGTTCTATAAATTCCTCTGCCTTTTTCCGTCCGTCATATTTTTCAATCATCTGGTATCTGATAAGATTTATCTGTTCGGCAAAATAATTAATGCTCCACGAATCTCCGTTCTCATTCTCGATCATTGAAACCAAACGATTCTCCAATTTGTTCCGTAAATGCCGGTTGTCCGCAAGTTCCGAACACTTTGCAAGCAGATCCAGCCTCCAATCGATCCAGCCATCATAGCGTTTATTGGCCGCTTCCGTCATCAGCTGATCGAAAATGTCTTCTTTCTGCACCGGACTTAATTCTTCATCAGCAATGATTTCAGCAATGAAAGCAAAACTTTCTTCAATCGTTCCACCAATTACGCCGTCCGAATCATCCGCCCCCTGAAGCAAATCTATCATTTCCTGTACGACACAAAGGGCCAGTTTCAGAGCATGCGTGGTTTTACTCCGTTCCAAAGCGTAACGAGCCTTTTCCAAAACCATATCGGCGCCCTTGACGGCTTCAGATGTATTTCCATAGCCCACAAATCCCCATTCGTTAGAATTATTATTTATATAAGTACGTATAAGTGCAATCGACTTATTGATTTCATCCTCATCATTTCCAATATAAAAATTTAGTTCAATACGTCGCTTGATTTCTTCATACTCAGAGGCAATATCCAGTAGAAATGCAACAAGCTCATCTTTGGTCCGATCGGAAAGTACTTTCTTGATATCAATCTCTTTTCTCTTTTTCCGAACCGGAGATTTAAACGCTGCTTCTAAGTCCATACAATGATGTTTGAGCGCCGGGCTTTTCTCATCGGATATATTGTTTTTCATTTCCCGTAACGTAAGAAAAACCGCTGCTTGATGCTTGCAATATTCTCCTAAGTCATAAGGACAATCACATTGGGTATCGATTATGTTCGCCTGATGATCAAGTTCAACTTCCACAGTATATCGATCAGTACCCTCAACTTTCGCCACAAATACATTTTCCTTAATTTCTTCCACTGATGTTACATAGTCATTCTCGTAGTAGTCATAGCCCCTTGCTACTATTTTGGGGTCGATATAATTTTCAAAATTATTAAGGTCCATTTTATCAATCCTCATTCATCAAATTCTTCACGAGGGCAATCCCACTTACAAGCAACTTACAGCCATACACACTAAACTTTATCCTGTGGTCAAATTGGCATTATTAAAAGTTCTGGTAGCTTTCTATATTAAAGTTCTTGGTGGACAAGAATGTCCACCAATATTTATCTCTTAAAAGTATGATATGGCTACCTTTTACATTTGTCAATTCATAGACATTTTTGTCCACTAAAATAGAAAAATCAAAAGAAGCATTTTATTCCGCCCCCACCCCTTTAACCTACCCCCGTCCTTAATAGCTTGTCTATATGTAATCCTCGGCAGCAACCTCTCCAATATGCCAATGATACTCCATAATATTTGGTTCACGATTTCCTTTTGGACCGGTTTCGGGAGCTCCTGTAGGAGTTCCTCAAAACAACTCTTGATTTGGCTTTGGAGATTTACTGTCCATTACTCCTTCTGCAAGACGCAACCACATCATTATGGGATAGTATTCAATAATTTCTTTGAATCTTTGAAGTTCTTTTTTTGCATATTCAGAATTATTCGTTTTTGATGCGTTTTCTTTAAGAGCTAGACCAGCGCTAACGGAAAAGTTGTTTCCAAGCGTCCATAACATGACTTTGGCTATTGTATTCTTTTCTTTTTCATCGGTTAAATTTCCTTGCTCACATAATTTTAACAGGCTACTCAATAAGTTTCTGTCAAGAAAAACAATAACATCTTTTTTATTTTTAAGATTCGATAACTCTTGATAATTAAACATCCCTTCCGGGGCATAGGTAGGATGAAAAATGACTTGAATATCCTGAATAGAATTCCAAAAGAAATCTAACTCATCATCTTCTAAAACCAGAAAACTCATATAGTCTCCTTATTTCCGAAATTTATTTAATTTAAGTCATAAAGATTATAAGAAACTTGACCGATGAAGAAGGATGTGGCATACTTAAAGTAGAATTAAATATACTAATAAATGCAGGCATGCGCGAGGGTAAAACTCAAGGTCGGTTAATAGCCGGCAGCACGCTTTGACGTGTGGGTTCCTTAAGTCTCGGGGCCTGTTTTTTTTATATCTTTTTAAGCCAAGAATAGACTTGCAGCAGTTCCTCGGATTGGTAAAGATTACCGGGGAGAAATTTCAAACCGTAACTAAAGAGATTACCTTTACGCCGGAAAATTTATTGGACAGACCAAGCAAAAACCGTTCGTCATAATAGCCGTATTGGTCGAATTCAAGGGCGTTAAAGCATGAACTATTACAGATATTCGATACCTGCAATAACTTAAGTTGCCCCACATTTTGACAAGATATCCGGTTGAGATCGATGATACCAGGCTTAATCTGGCAGGTTCGATCATTTAAAAGCAAAGTGAGATAATCTTTAAGATCACTATATAACATATTGAAACGGTTGGCGAAAACCAGATCAACCGTATCAGCCCGCTCAGCGCCAAACCAGGAAATTCTCTCAATCAAAACCCTGGCTAAATCAAAATAAAGTCGTCCGCTTCCTTTTAAGGTACTATTCATTATTTCATCATGATAAGTATCGCAAATCACATAAGAAATATTAAACTCATGTCCGGCAAGACATTCGATGATACCGCGTCGGATACTTGTATGTTTGATATTACGCCAATGGATGGGGCCATTAGGTGGCTGCAGCTTGAATTTATGTTTGATTTCATCAATGCACCGGCTGACGGCCAAATCTTTGGACTTGTTAACAATAACGGCCCCGACGATAAACCACCGGGAACCTTTGCCCAATCCTTCATCACCGGCTTCTTCAATATAAGCAGTGTAAGGCATTACAGTTATACTCCTTGATCGAGTGACAGTTTAATAAGAATTCTCGGTGAATGCGTGAAAATTCCTGCGCCAGGAATAGTGATTGAGATCACTCCCCTCAAGGTTAATATTCTATCCTTTTCGGACCGGCCCCGATAATAACGACTTGAAACAGACAGCCGGTTGTCCATTTTTTGGTCGGGCGATTGCTGGACATTTGCAGAATATCTCATCGGATATTTTCTATTTGGTATTCTGTTGATTGTAATTTTACTTGCTAATTCTCGAATGTGAGAGCCAAACGATATATGGTCGGTGAGAAATGAGATTATCGGAACGAATGTTTCACTCTGAACAAAAAAAGAGCCTAAATCTGCCCTCTCTCCTATCAAACTTACATATATCGCATACCCCATGATCCAACACCTGAATCCCTAAAACCTCCCGGTTTCTTTCGACCGGCTAGTTATCAGCACTAACTTTATCAACAATCGATTTCGGATTGAGGTTGTTTAAGACAGACAAAAAATAAAACGCCCCTTGAAGGCGTTCATATATGAAATCATCAGTGAATCGCTTTATTGCCTGCTTGCATTAATCATTGACCCTACCTGCTCGATAGATTTCTCGATGATGTCCATGATTTTTTTAACATCTTCTTCCGGTAAGTACGGTAACTTTTCAACGATTCCAAACCCTGGCGTCGTTAGTAATGCCCTTTGATTGGTAGTTAAACGGCTATCCCAATTCGGATTAACTCTCCGATCTCCAAAAATCCGCGCCATTTGCATTCCCTCTTTCATGTTGAGGTTCGTACGATGTCAAAACAAATTCGATGCCTTTGGAAATCGATGAAAGGGGAAAATTGGCAGAAACCACAAGCAGCGCTCCAGTCAAAAATGCTACCGGCTAAACGCCCGTAGCATTTCAGTAGAATTCCGGTGGCTTTTTGCTTAACTGCTTCGCAAAGACGTTGAGGTTATTTTTTTGTTTTCTTGTCGGCATTTTTCTTCAGTTTTTCACTGTTCTTCGGGCTTTTATCTCCCATAGCAAATATTCCTCCTTTACCTGAAATTTTAAATTTATTATACCACGTATTCCCAATTTTATATAGTGTTAACCAAGACAAATGAAGAGACGCTATTACCCCGATAGCCCCTTTTATTGTTTCCACTTTGCATCTGCCAATTCTTGAAATACTCTGTCCCTTCTTGGATCTTGATAATATAATCCAGCATATGAATTATGGATTCACGATGTGCTATAACCCATATGGAACAATCTCCTGCCAAAAGATGTATCTTTCTATCCCGTTGACCAAGCTCATCCAGGCAAACAAAAAACCTGCCATTTAGCAGGTTTGATTATCATTTGGCAGTCCCGACGAGATTCGGCGGCTCCCATGGAGCCGACTCGTGTCACCGCCGTGAAAGGGCGGTGTCCTAGGGCCTCGAGAAAACTAGAAAAAAGGCCGTTTAACTGGTGTTTTATTAAACTGTCGGCAAGGCATAAAAAAATCCGCTTGCGCGGAGTAAATTTTTGGTAGTCCCGACGAGATTCGAACTCGTGTCACCGCCGTGAAAGGGCGGTGTCCTAGGCCTCTAGACGACGGGACCGTATTGAATTGTGAAGTGTAAAGGGAGAAGTGTGAAAATAATTCTCTTACGATATTATATTCAAACTTCCAACTTCTTATCTCAAACTTTTAAAAATGGTGGGTCATCGGAGACTCGAACTCCGGACACCCTGATTAAAAGTCAGGTGCTCTACCGCCTGAGCTAATGACCCATCGAATTCTTGAAGTCAGCTTTTATATATTACAATATTTTATAGTCTGTGTCAACCCTTTCGAACTGCTAAATCCTTCCCGTAATCTTACCAGATATTTTCGATCATGATCGTCTCATCCCGCCGCCAGCCAACTGAAACCATGGCAATGGGCGTCTGGGCCAGATCCGAGATCCGGTTGAGATACTCGCGGGCTTTGAGCGGCAAGTCGCCGAGTTCCCGGGCTCCGGTGGTGTCCTGCTGCCATCCGGGGAGTTCCTCATAGACCGGAGTGCACTCCGCGAGCACTTTCAAGCTGGCGGGAAATTCCTTCAAGATACTGCCGCGATACCGGTAACCGGTGCAGATTTGGATGGTCGGCAACTTATCGAGCACATCCAGTTTCATCACGATCAGGGCATTCACCCCGTTAATCCTGGTCGAATATTCGGCGATGACTCCGTCAAACCATCCGCAGCGGCGCGGCCGCCCAGTGGTGACTCCGTACTCCCGGCCTCTACCGTCCCGGAGCTGGGAAACCAAATCCTCGGAAAGCTCCGAGGGAAACGGTCCCTCGCCGACCCGGGTCGAGTAAGCCTTGATGACCCCGACCACTTTGTCGATTTTGGTCGGCCCCACTCCACTACCGTTACAGGCGCCGCCTGCCGTCGGATTTGAGGAACTGACAAAAGGATAGGTGCCATGATCGATATCCAGCAGCGCGCCCTGGGCTCCTTCAAAGAGGATTTTCTGCCGTTTTTTAATCGCCTGGTTTACCAGTACCGAGGTATCGGCAACCATCGGCCGGAGCGCCTCGGCATATTGCAGGTACTCATCATACACAGTTCTCCAATTTAGAGCCGGGGAACCGTAGATCTTTTCGAACGACTCGTTCTTTACGGCCACGATCCGTTCGAGCTGCTCCCGGAAACCCTCCGGATCGAGCAGATCCACCACACGGATCGCGTCATAACGCGCATATTTATCCACATATGCCGGGCCGATTCCCCGCCCGGTGGTACCTATCTTTCCCACCACCCGGTTGGTCTCTTCCATCTGGTCGAAAATGGGATGGTAAGGCATGATCAAATGGGCTCGGTCGCTCACCCGGATACCGCTAACATCAACTCCGCGGCTTTTTAACTCATCCAGTTCCTTTAGAAGAACTCCGGGGTTCAACACCACTCCATTTCCCAAGATGCAGAGAGTTCCGGAATAGAGGATGCCCGAGGGAACCAGATGCAACTTAAACTCCTCATCACCGACGACTACCGTATGCCCGGCATTATTTCCGCCTTGATAGCGAACGACCATATCCGCCTGACTGGCCAGAAAGTCGGTAATTTTCCCCTTACCCTCGTCACCCCATTGCAAGCCCACCACAACCACTGTCGGCATGATGACTCACCCCTTGTTAGTTATTAGGAATTCATGACTGATTATTCGTGATTTGTTTTCCGTTCGTACCAATATGTATATACGGGATCAACCTAATTGTTTGAGTCCCAAACCAATTTGGAGGTTCGAATAAATTCCTATATCAGCTTAGCATAGAACGTAGTATAATTCAAATTAATAGATCTAATCATATTAATAAATTATATTTATAGAAAGGTATCCATGGAACTGAGTCAATTGCGAAGCTTTCGACTCGTCGCCGAACAGCGGAGTTTTTCTAAAGCCGCGACGATCTTGCATCTCACCCAGCCCGCTGTCACGCAACAGATCAAGAATCTCGAAATCGAACTCGGGGAAATCCTCTTTGAGCGTTCCGGCCGCCAACCTTCCCTAACCCAAGCCGGTGAGGCGCTGTTGACCTATGCCCAGCAAATTTTGAATCTGGCCGGGACGGCTACGGAGACGATCCGCCAGTTTTCCCGAATCCGTGGCCGCTTGACCATCGGTGCCGGAACTACCAATACCATCTTTCGACTCCCCCAAATTCTTCAAACCTACCGACGGTCCTATCCCCAGGTGGAGATCAGGATTCGAAACGGCGATTCGGAACTAATCTCCCGTCTGGTTTGGGAAAACTCGGTTGATCTCGGTTTGATCACCACCATTAACCCGGATCTCCATCTGCAAAGCATTCCTTTATTTGAGGACCGGATCTTTCTGGTGGCGCCGACCGGTCACCCTCAAAGTCTTTCCCCGGCGGAATTGGCCGGGGAGTCATTGATACTCTTCCGCTCCGGCTCCGGTTTCCGGCGTTTCCTGGAGGATCACTTTCAGGCTTCACGGTTTACGCCGCAAGTCATCATGGAACTTGAAAGTATGGAGGCTATCATCCGGATGGTCGCAAGTGGCCTGGGATTAGCCTTCCTGCCTGAAGTTGCGGTTCATGGTGAATTGGAGCGCGGGGAATTGGTACGGGTAAGGATCGAGGGCTGGCCGAAATTGGCCCGTCAGACCTTTTTGATCTACCGGCGCGACAAACATCTTTCCTGGCCGGTTGAAGCCCTCCTGGGTCAGCTGAACGGGGAGTCTTAAGGATTTCGAAAAATGATTTGCATATTCCTAAATATGGAAAGGATTATTTCGTATATTCTTGGTTTTCGGTCATATACTATGTAACGAAGAGGCCGGTAGTAAAGAGACGGCAAATCATGGCTCGTTGAGCCTCAGGTTCATCAAAGGTGACTGCTAGCCCGCGCACGGTTTACCCGCGCGATTGTCGGGCCTGTGATACGGTCGGATGATCCTGCCGGCCTCTCCAACCTTTACTTTGGTCCATCGTCTCTCCTTTGACCGGGATGAGTCAAAGGACCAACAACTGAATGGTTGGAAGGGAAGTAAGTAACCCTTCGGTAAAGTGAGTGTTTTCCACCCAGGAGCCCGGTTTGGTTCAGCCGGGCTCCTTCCATTATCTTAAGGCAGAAACTTCAGGGGATTGATCGGCGTTCCGTTACGGCGCACTTCA
>DASVMB010000419.1:0-3621 GCA_036384575.1 Bacillota bacterium | reverse complement strand
CTTAAGTTTACCAAATACAATCAATATGAGTCATTAATCAAGCCAATGTTAAAATATCTGGAATCCCACGGGGTTCAGTTCCAATACGATACGAAAGTAACAAACATTGTTTTTGACATTAAAAATGGCAAAAAGCTTGCTAAAAAGATCGTATACGAACGTAGCGGCAAAGAAGAATCCATTGAACTAACCAAAGACGATCTGGTGTTTGTTACCAACGGAAGCTGCACGGAGAATTCTACACTCGGTGATCAAAACCACGCACCGGAGTTCAATGATTCCATCGGAGGATGCTGGCAGCTTTGGAGAAACATTGCGCAACAGGATCCGGCCCTCGGTAACCCGGATAAATTCTATACCGATACTAAAAAAACAAACTGGGAGTCCGCCACAATTACCACGCTTGATAATAAAATTCCTCCATATATCGAGAGGATCTGTAAACGCGACCCATTCAGCGGCAAGGTTGTTACCGGCGGGATCATCACGGTGAAAGATTCAAAATGGCTTATGAGTTATACCGTGAACCGGCAACCCCATTTTAAGGAACAACCTAAAGATCAGCTGCTGGTCTGGGTATATGGTTTGTTCACCGATGTGCCGGGAGATTATGTCAAAAAACCGATGCGGGAATGTACCGGCCTGGAAATCACTGAAGAATGGCTTTACCATATGGGTGTTCCTGTATACGAGATTCACGAACTGGCTGCGAAATCTGCCCGCTGTGTTCCTTGCATGATGCCATATATTACGGCATTCTTTATGCCGAGAACCAAAGGTGACAGACCTAAGGTTGTACCTGACGGCAGCGAAAATTTTGCCTTTATCGGCCAGTTCGCCGATACGGTCCGCGATACGGTGTTTACAACAGAGTACTCGGTGAGAACAGCCATGGAGGCGGTTTACACATTGCTGGACGTAGACCGTGGCGTGCCGGAGGTTTTTGGTTCATGCTACGATATCCGTGTATTGCTGGATTCCACGGTAAAAATGATGGATGGTAAAAAGCCCGGCGATATGAAACTGCCATTTATGTTGAATCTGGTCAGGAAGAAGGCGTTGAAGAAGATTTCAGGAACGGCTATTGAAGAAGTTTTGAAGAGATATAACGTGATCTAACCAGGATAAAAGGAAAATGAGAGAATTGGAGTCTAAAGGGAAATAAACCTTGGGGATCAATTCTCTCCAGAGAAAAAGCTTGGACGGAATAATTAACATATTATTTGGGGTAAAAGACGGGAGACGAGTTCCCCCGTCTTTTTGTTCTTTAAAACTGGGATGATTTCATTTGCACGATTCAAGTCCTGGGGACTCAAGAAATTATATTTCTATGTTCGGCAGGGATATAATATCATCTCAACTCAACATATCGAATTTAGTAAAGAAAATGTCGATGAATGTAGTATATTCGGATTGAGTACCGCCCTGTTTAACATTTATCTAACAGTCGTCTTTTATAATAAAACCTAATCCGGACTATCGGATTAATTAAAAAGGAAAATCCGATAAAATCGAGGTAAGAAGGAGAAAACCGTGATTCACATTCTCGTAGTTGAAGATGATATAAAGCTTAATCAAATCGTATGCACCTATCTGTGTGATAACGGATACGCGGCGAAGGGATGTTTAAACCCGCGGGAGGCGTATGATTTGATGTATAACAACCCGTATGATCTGATCATTTCGGACATTATGATGCCGGAGATAGATGGTTTTGAGTTCGCTGAAACAGTGCGGGATGTCAACAAGTCGATTCCCATTTTGTTTATGACTGCCAGTGACGATATTTCCTCAAAGCGAAGAGGTTTCCGGGCCGGCATTGACGATTATATGGTAAAACCCATCAATATGGACGAGCTGGTGCTGCGCGTGGGGGCTCTGCTCCGCCGGGCGAATATCGCGAATGAAAAGCGTCTGACTGTAGGTGGTCTTGTGATGGATGCGGACGCAATGACCACAACGGTCAACGGTGAGGAGATCCCGGTTACGGTGCGTGAATTCAATATTCTTTATAAGCTGCTGTCCTATCCCAAGCACACTTTTTCCCGCGCGCAGCTAATGGATGAATTCTGGGGCGTCGAAAGCGAAACCAGCCTGCGCGCCGTGGATGTGTATATTACGAAGCTTCGGGATAAGTTTTCCGGCTGCGAGGAGTTCAAGATCGTCACTGTACATGGACTTGGCTATAAGGCGGTACTGCAATGAGAAAGAAGCAAATCGAAACGGACAGCCGGGTCAAAGCCAGTCATTTCACATGGAAGGAATTTGCGCTGACCTATTCGGTACTATTGGTATTATCTACGGGGCAAGGATTGATTTTCGCCACGTACATGGATTTCGACACCACCCCTCCGGGATATATCGTTGAAATGCTCGGGTATTGGGCGACTGTTACCGCAATTTTTTGTCTTGTCACAAACCGCCAAAGGAAACGTTTCTTTGATAAGCCCATGAGAAAACTCAGTGAAGCTGCGGGGCGGGTGGCCGAAGGCAATTTTTCGGTCTATCTGGCCCCTGATCACACCGCCGAAAAAGTCAAGTATTTCAGATGGAAGGAGTTCGTGCAGACCTATTTTGTACTGTTGGCATTATCTTGGGGGCAAGAAATGATTCTTGCTGAGTACATGGATTTTGACAGCCCCCCTCCGGGATACATCGGAGGAATGCTCGGGTATTGGGCGATTGTTACCGCAATTTATTGCCTTGTCACAAACCGCCAAAGGAATCGTTTCTTTGATAAGCCCATGAGAAAGCTCAGTGAAGCTGCGGGGCAGGTGGCCGAGGGCGATTTTTCGGTCTATCTTGAGCCTGCCCACACCGCCGACAAATTGGATTATGTGGATGTAATGTTTGAGGATTTCAATAAAATGGTGGAGGAGCTGGGCAGTATCGAGACATTGAAGAACGACTTCATCGCCAATGTGTCTCATGAGATCAAAACGCCGCTGTCCGTGATCCAAAGCTACGCAATGGCGCTGCAAAAAGAGAATCTCTCCGCCGAACAGCGCAAAGAATACACCGACACCATTATTACGGCATCGCAACGGCTGACAACGCTGGTGACCAACATCCTGAAACTCAATAAACTCGAAAATCAGGAGATTAAGCCGGCCGCCGAAGCTTACGATCTCTGTCGACAACTTTGTGACTGTGCGCTCAATTTTGAAGACTTATGGGAAAAGAGAAACATCCAATTTGTGGCCGATCTGGATGACCGCGCCATCATTCGCGCCGACGAGAGTATGTTAGAGATCGCATGGAATAACCTACTCTCCAACGCGTTTAAATTCACCGATCCCGGCGGCACTGTCACGCTGAGACAAACCTCTGACGAGGATACCGTGACAGTGATGATATCCGATACGGGCTGCGGCATGAGCGAAAGGACCATGCAGCACATCTTCGATAAATTCTATCAGGGCGACACCTCTCATTCACAGGAAGGAAACGGCTTGGGTCTTCCCCTTACACTCAGGGTCATCGAGCTTTCAGGCGGCACAATTTCGGTCTCCAGTGAGTTGGGCAAAGGAACTACATTCACAGTGAAGCTAAAGGTCGATTAATTACCGGCAATAGAAGTAGAACAGCTTTCCCGAATCGGAAGGCTGTTCTTTTTTGTTT
>DASVMB010000418.1:0-1620 GCA_036384575.1 Bacillota bacterium | reverse complement strand
TGATTACCCCCGTTTTATTGAACCCAAGGTGCCCGATTTAAACCGGCGTCTCGCCACCTTCCAAAGCCTCGCCGAGAGGCTGGGCCCGGCCCGGGTAATCTGGCGCTATGACCCGATCATTTTCAGCAACCTGACACCCCTTGAGTATCATCTGGAGCACTTCGCTGAGCTCGCCGCAAGGCTCCGGGGCTATACCGGGCGGGTCATCATCAGCCTGCTAGATGATTATCCCCGGATTAGAAAACGTATTATCCGTTTACGCGAGGAGGCCGGTTGGGAAGTAACCCAGGCCGCCGCTTTAAATCTGGAAGGTTTCACCGCCGCACTGAGCCGGACTGCGACAACCAACGGGATGACCATCCAAAGTTGCGCCGAACCGCTGATTCAAGCTGAAGGTGGGATTCAACCCGGGGCTTGTATTGACCCGGTCCTTCTCAACCGGCTTTTTGGCCTCAATCTGACTCAGGCTAAAGATAAGTATCAGCGTCCTGATTGCGGCTGTGCAGCGGCAGTGGATATCGGAACTTATAATACCTGCGGGATGCATTGTGTCTATTGCTATGCAAACGCCGGTTCTTCCCGGTAACTGTGCTGCTAAGAGACGGAGCTACCATTCTCCGGTTGCAGGAATCGCAAAAAAAAGGTATGATAAAACGTAACTTACAGATTTGGGACTGCATGTTTTAAGGTTTCGTTATGAGCACGGCGGCTTATTTTGTGGAGATATTTGAGCACGCCTTACAACGGGAGCGGAAGTTTATGTTGAAACATCAAAATGCCTATGACCGGGCTTTATTGCAGATAAGAAACAGAATCGGGAATCTGGCGGGTTTGGTCGAGGAACGGTTATGCCAGGCAATGAGTTCATTGGTCCAACAGGACAATATCTTGGCCGGGCGGATCCTCCAGGGTGATGATGAGGTGGATTCGGTCGTAGAAGCGCTGGAAAGGGATTGCCTGGATCTGATCCTATTGCAACAGCCTACCGATAGCGATCTTCGTTTCCTATCCGCCGCGACGCGGATTGGCCGGGAGATGGAACGGATTGCCGATTACGCTTGCGATATCGCCGAATTAACTCTGGAATTGAAACAAAAGGTTCCATACTTCAAACCTTTGGTTGATCTGCCCCGGATGGGAGAAATGGTCGCGGATATGCTGCGCCAGAGTATCAAGGTCTTTTTGGATCAAGATCTGGCCGGTGCCCGCAGGGTAGTGGAGAGTGACGATCCCGTTGACGAACTCTTTACGGCCCTACTCCAGGAATTGACGGACTATATGAAAAAGGGCCCGGAATATGTGGATCAGGCCAGCCGGTTGCTTTTGGTTGCCCGGTATCTGGAGCGGATCGGCGATCATGTGGTCAATATTGCCGAAATGGTGGTATTCATCGCCACCGGGGAAAGGCATCCGTTTAAGTCGTAAAATTTTGGCGAGGGTGAGACATGAGCTTCATTTTTTCGTTACTGGGTCTGGCCGGAGGTCTGGGCCTTTTTCTTTTCGGAATGCAGCTATGTTCCGAAGGTCTTCAGAAACTTGCGGCCCGGCGCTTGAAACAATGGGTTAAGGTTTTAACGGGTAATCCAATCGTGGCGGTAGGGATTGGTGCCTTGGCGGCTA
>DASVMB010000417.1:0-5204 GCA_036384575.1 Bacillota bacterium | reverse complement strand
CCGGTAGTGGAGTCACCGAAAGCGGTCCGGTAAAATAAAGTTGCCAGCACATCGGTGGCGTAATGGGGATTGCCGCTGGAACCCTGCATGACAAAGATCAGATCGAATGCATTGAAATCCCAGATAAAAGTCATTATCGACATCATCATGATGGTTGGAATGAGGAGTGGCAAGGTAATATACCGGAATAACCGGGTCTTTGTGGCTCCATCCACCGCAGCCGCTTCACGCAATTCCTTGGGGATGCTCTGCAACCCGGCCTTAAAAACCAACACCGGAAAGCCCACCCAGCGCCAGAAGTTCACCAAAATGACGGTGATCAAGGCGGTGCCGGTATCTCCCAACCAGGGATGCACCCAACCTGCCAGCCCGAGAGTTCTCAGTCCCCGGGGAATCGCTCCCCAAGTGGGGTTGAGTAACTGCAGCCAGAGGAATCCTACCACTACCATTGATAGCGTATAGGGAATGAAGTAAATTGTTTGGAATGCCGCCGTCCCTTTTCGTTCCTTGGTCAACTGAACGGCGAGGTACAGTCCGATTGTAGTCTGGAGCGTCAATGTAAACGCAAAAAAGATCGCGTTATGCCCCAATGCCCCCCAAAATCTAGGTTGATACGCCACACCGGTAAGTACGGTCTTAAAATTTTCGAGTCCGGCAAAACCGCTTCGCAGCAGTCCATCCCAGCGAAAAACGGAGTAAACCATGGCCGATAATAGAGGATAAACCATGAAAACCCCATATAACAGCAGCCCGGGCAAGATAAAAGCGACATAGATATGTCTCGCGAGCCATCTTCTCACGATCACAGCCTCCCGGATTCAAAGTTGCCTTCCAAAAGAACGAGGCTGTCTCAAAAGAAGCTTTTTGTCGTTCTGTTGAAGACAATCGTTCCTTTTGAGACAGCCCCGTCACAAAACAAGGTTATTTCTTGAACGGTTCGTACCAGGTTGCCACCCCGGTTTGAATGTTCTTCAACGTTTTATCGATGTCCTGAGCACCGGCGAACAATGCCTGTACTTCGTTCTGGAGCAAGGTGGAACCGCTAGGTGTTCCGTAACGGAAACCAGTTAGCATGAGGTAGGGAGTGGGTTTCATTACCTTAATGATCCCGTTCAATGCCGCGTCTTTCGATTTGATATTCGGCACCGCCGAGATTTGTTTCAAATTATCCGTGAATAACTGGCCATATTGGCGACCGGCCAGGAAACGGATGAACTTCAAGGCTTCATCAGGGTATTTGGTAGCAGCATTGATGCCATAGGATCCATCGACATAGGTCGAGTTGAACTTGGGTGCGCTTGCGGTCTCACCGGGTACGATAAAAGCACCGATCTCCAGATTCGGATTCATTTGGGCCATGGTACCCAGCTCGTAGGAACCGGCGATGAACATTGCCGCCATCTCCTGGGCAAACATCATCTGCATATCGGTATAACCCACACCGGTATAATTATCCGGCAGATAGGGCCGGAGCTCGAGCATCTTACTTAATGCCTGCTTCAACCGGGCGTCCTCAAAATTGGTTTGGCCTTTAACGATCTGGTTGTTCAGCTCGTCCCCGCCGTAGAAAGTCGGTGCCACACCGCCGAACATGGTTTCTAGGGTCCAAGCGTCCTTGGTGCCGTTGGCGAAGGGGATTAAACCCGCGTTCTTCACAGTCTGGGCAACCTTTAGCATCTGACCCCAGGTGGTCGGCACCTTCAGTTTCAGCTTGGTAAAGATCTTCTTATTATAAAGCACCTGAATGGACTGAACCGCGAAGGGGACTCCGTATATTTTTTGGTCCTTCCGGCTTCGGGCCCCCTGCAATACATTGGTATCAAAACCTTTCAACTCAGGAACCAAGCCGTCGAGTGCCCGGAGATATCCGGCGTTGGCCAAAGGTTCCATCCCGCCATAGGCCCGGAGCTGCATGATATCCGGCCCGCTCCCGCCCTGGAGCGCGGTAGAAAGGATCGTATTGTACTCCGTGTTTTTGTATGGAATGAATTTTACGTTGATATTGGGGTTCTTTTTGTTAAATACTTGGATAAACTTGGTATAGGCGTCGACATCCTCAGTACGCCAGCTCCAAAAGGTGAGTGTGACATCTTTTTTAGCCGCGGCCGATCCGACTCCCGCCAAACCTAAAAATAACGTGCAAACCAACACCAAGCAAGCCAAAATCATGATCCACTTTCTCATCTTGATACTTCCCCTCCTCTTATTCATTCCTTGGTAAAACTGGATTGCGAATGAACCTATTTCTTGCCGATCACTTTTCGCAGGAATCCGTCTGCTTGTTGTAAAAGCCGGATTGCCTCTTCTACTGAACACCTCCTCTCATACATGACCACCGCTGCCTTCACATTATCTGCGGATCGCTTGAGATAATCCGCTGCAGTCTCGGCGGTTGCACCGGTAATTGTCATGAAAATCTGCTTGGCCCGTTCCCGCAACTTACTATTGCTGGGATTCAAATCGACCATCAGATTGGAATAGACTTTTCCCAATTTAATCATGACCGTGGTGGAGATCATGTTGAGCACCATCTTTTGAGCGGTCCCCGCCTTCATCCGGGTGGATCCGGTCAGGGCTTCCGGTCCAACGATGGGGATGATTATTACATCGGCACAGGATGCGGCGGCCGGATCCTCAGAGCAAAAGAGACCCACTGTGGCGGCTCCCCTCCCGCGGGCTTCAGCCAGGGCGCCCAAGACATAAGGGGTCCGGCCGCTGGCTGCAATCCCTACCACAGAATCATTGGCATTGATTTGATGAACGGCAATTTCTTGGGATCCCAGGCTGTAATCATCCTCTACCCTTTCCTTGGCACGGAAGATTGCGTCCTTGCCTCCGGCCATGATTCCAACGACTCGATCCGGCTCAATCCGGAAGGTCGGGACACATTCGACCGCATCCAAGATCCCCAGACGGCCGCTGGTTCCGGCACCTATGTAAAACAGACGTCCTCCGGCCTTCATCCTGGCGGCGATGAGATCAACCGCTTGGGTGATCGCAGGCAAAACCGCCCTAATCGCCGCAGCTACTTTCGCGTCTTCATCATTGATTAAGCCCAGGATCTCCCCGGTGTTTAAGAGATCTATATCCATGGTTAAAGGATTTCTTTGTTCCGTGATCCGGGTAACCCCTTTGGTTACAGCCATTTTGTTACCCCCTCAGTCCAGTTTGTTGTTTAACAGGGCCATTCTGGTTTTGTTTAAGAATTCTACCGTATTCTGGTAATCGGCTGTAGCGGCTCCCAGAAACAGCACATCAATGATAGCCAGTTGCACCATACGTGAAGCGAGCGCGCTGCCCCGAAACGGTGTCTCCGTAACGGAGGTCAAAAGAACTAGATCCGCAAGTTTGGAGAGGGGCGAACCCATATTGGAGGTGATGGCGATGATGCAAGCCCCGGTCGGCTTGGCAATCTCTAGCGCCTCCACCAATTCCTTGGTCCTCCCCGAGTCCGAGATGGCCACCACCAGATCGTCCGGCTTTAATAGCGCAGCCATGGTTTTTTGCATATGATTGTCGGTAAACGCCTCAGCTGTCCGGTTGATTCGTTTAAACTTGATCTCGGCGTCCTGGGCTACAATTCCCGAGGCCCCGTATCCGAAGAAATAAATCCGTCCGGCTCCCAATACTTTCCGGACCGCTTGCGAGATGGGAGCCTTGAGTAATAAACGCTTGGTATCGTTCAACGAACGGTTATAAATTTGAAAGATCTTTTCGATTACTGTTTCAATATCCTCGTCGGCCTGAATCGGGCCATAAATTCCCTGTTCCGAGCAGCCTTCCCCCATCTCCTGGGCAAGCGAGATCTTGAGTTCCTGATAGCCGGGGTAACCAACCCTTTGACAAAACTTGATAATGGTGGCTTCACTCACTCCGGCTTCCTCAGCCAGTTTGGTGATGGATAGCCTCACCACCAGCATCGAGTTTTCCAGAATATACTCGGCCACTCTTCTCTCGGCCGGTTTTAAGGAGTTAAGGTGGCTACGTATCAATAACAGTCCGTGGCCCGAAATCTCATGAGGTTTAACCGCTTCCATCGGTTTCACTCCTAATTGATGATCACCTATAAACAATATTTGTTGCCATAGTAAAAATTCCTTCTTAGAATGGTAAATATAACAAAAAAAATTTATTACTGGCAAAGGAAACTTTCCCGCTCTCTTTTCAAACGGCGAGCCTCTTCAGTTAATATTGGCTAGCCTTGGTTAACCCTCTATTTCCAGTGATGAAAACAAAAAACCGTTCCACAGGAACGGTTTGCTGGATTACGATGGCTTAATGACTAAACGGCCCGATTAGCCGGTACCGGATGACCTCAAAAAACCGGGAGACGCTTTCCGGAGAGACCATTCCGGTTTGAAAAAACTGAGTATTTGACATGGCCGAAGCCATTCCCAGTCGAATCACTTCTATCGGGGCAAGGTCACGCGCCACCCCTACGGCGCAACCCGCTACGAATGAATCTCCGGAACCCACGGTGTTAACCACCTGAATGGCAGGCCCGTATAAATGATAAACTCCGTCCGGCAGTCCCGCCACGCAGCCGTCTTTTCCCAAAGTAATAACGGGGATGGCAACTCCTTTTTGCTTCAGCATCAAAACCGCCTCAACTTGATCCTCCAAGGTGGCCAGTGGAGCCCCCAAAAGTTTCTCGGCCTCCTCTCGGTTGGGCTTGATCATGAAAGGTGAGGCTTCAATGCCCTTTTTCAGAGCTTCACCGCTGGTATCCAGGATAAAACGGATGTTCCGCTCTGTTGCCATGGCAATTAACTTCCGATAACCATCTTCCGGCACCCCCCGGGGAAGACTTCCCGAAGCGGTGACCACCACGCATTCATCCAAAAGCCGCCGGTAGTTTTCGAGAAAACTTTGAGATTCTTCCTCCGTAATAACCGGACCCGGCTCCAAAACCTCCGTGGATGTATTGCGCTTCGGATCCATTACTGCAATGCAGATTCGCGTTTCTCCACGTATCGGCACAAATTCAGCCGTGATTCCAACCTGACGTACCTGTTCCTCGATGAAGCATCCGTTGCCACCGCCTAAAAAACCGGTGGCAATTATCGGTTCACCCAAAAGATGAGCAACCCTGGCCACGTTTAACCCTTTGCCTCCGGCCGTGGCCGTCATTTCACGGGGCCGGAAGACACCACCTATTGTAAAGTCATCCACCGCATAAACCTTGTCGATCGCGGGGTTTAGAT
>DASVMB010000416.1:0-2103 GCA_036384575.1 Bacillota bacterium | reverse complement strand
GCTAAACAAGCGAAGATCCCGGTGATCCTGATTGGACAGGTGACCAAGGAATCTCAACTCGCAGGGCCGCGGGTATTGGAACATCTGGTGGATACAGTGGTCTATCTGGAAGGTGATCGAAGCCATAGTTTAAGAGTGGCCCGGATCGTCAAGAATAGATTTGGTTCCACTGCCGAAGTGGCTTTGTTTGAAATGACCGACCGTGGAATGAACGAAGTGGCTAACCCGTCCGAATACTTATTGGAACTGGAGAACCGTTCGCATTCACTGCCGGGATCGGTTATTGTGGCAACAGCTCGCGGTACACGTCCGCTTTTCACCGAGATTCAGGCCTTGGTTACCGATACCGCTGAGGGAATTCCGCCCCGCCAGATTGCAATCGGCGTCGATCGGAACCGCTTACTACTGGTCACGGCGGTATTACAGCGCTGGGTAGGGGAACATATCAGCAATAAAAACAT
Organism: Bacillota bacterium; assembly: GCA_036384575.1. Taxonomy (GTDB): domain Bacteria; phylum Bacillota; class UBA4882; order UBA8346; family UBA8346; genus DASVMB01. Next base: position 1,642 of record DASVMB010000416.1, on the reverse strand, counting down.
TTTCGTTTCAACAGCGGGTGGCATTGAATCTGATGATCCTGCTTTGGATCTCGGGATCGCGGCATCATTGATCTCATCTGTCCGGGGGATTTCATTTCATTCCAAGATTTTTTGGATCGGGGAGTTGACACTCTCGGGTGAGGTCCGGCCAACCCCGGATACACCCCGGTTATTGAATGAGGGTAAACGGCTGGGTTTTGAGGAGTGCGTCATGGCGGCCAGGGTGGCCCGGAAAGATAAGCCCGATCCGGAGCTTCAATTATTCGGCATCAATCATCTGCGTGATTTGGTTAAACTTCTTCCGGCATTGGGGCAGAAAGAATAGGATTAGGAATCATGATACCACTAGAGTGATCTCCAAAAACTTCGGAGTGTCTCATGAACGGGGGTAGGAGCGGTGTCAGAGGATCAGAAACGGACTGCGTTATTTCGGGCATTGAAAATGGTTGCCCCGGGGACTATTTTATATGAAGGTCTGGCGAATATTTTACGAGCTAAAACCGGCGCTCTCATCCTGATCTCTGATTCGGAGACTGCCCTTAAACTGGTGGATGGAGGGTTCCGAATCAATACGGAACTGGAGCCGGCTCACTTGTACGAATTGGCCAAGATGGACGGGGCAATCGTACTCTCATCCGACGCCAAGATGATTCTTTACGCCAATGCTCATTTGACTCCGGATCACCTAATCCCAACATCGGAAACAGGAACCCGGCACCGTACTGCGGAGCGTACCGCCATCCAAACCGGTGATCTGGTCATTGCCATCTCACAACGGCGAAATGTCATTACATTATATAAGGGCAATGAGCGTTATGTCATTCGCGATCTTGGAACCATGTTGGCCAAGGCCAATCAGGCTTTACAAACCCTTCAAAAATATAAAAGCGTGCTGGAACAGACATTACTCAACCTTTCGGCTTTGGAGTTTGAAAATTTGGTGACCCTTTCCGATGTTTGTTCGGTTGCACAGCGGATGATTATGGTCTCCCGTATCGCTGCGGAGATCACCCGATATGTTTACGAGCTTGGTACCGAAGGTCGATTAGTTAATATGCAATTAGAGGAGTTAATGATCGGGGTCGAGGAGGAAGGTTCTTTATTACTTCGGGATTACTTGCAAGGGGAGTTAAATTCGGTAGACGCTATTAAAACGGAGATCGCCACTTGGGATGATGATGAACTTTGGGATATTAATTATTTTTCCCGGGTTCTTGGTTTTCCCAACGGCGCGAACCTAGATCTCTCCGTTACACCCCGGGGATACAGGATTTTACGGAAGATTCCCCGTTTACCTCTGCCGGTAGTTGAAAATCTGGTAAAGGCATATGAAGATTTGCCTCGAATTTTGGCCGCTTCAACAGAAGAGCTGGATGAAGTAGAGGGCATCGGGGAGGTTCGGGCCCGAAATATCAAGGATGGTTTACGACGGTTAAGGGAGCAAACTTTGTTTGACCGACATTTATAAAGTGATATTAAAAATGAATGATTCCTCAAAATGTTTCAATCTATTGGGTAATCTTTAAGCAGGGCGCATCGATCAGATTGCGGTTTCAAAAAAAGCACTTGACCTGAGGATATAACTGTGCTAATATATAAAAGCTGTCGGGAACGGCAGCGGGTCAAACGGTAAATTCAAATG
>DASVMB010000415.1:0-7859 GCA_036384575.1 Bacillota bacterium | reverse complement strand
ATTAATATTGATAATTCTTCTCAATAAGCTTCCCCCTAATTTTTCAGGGACTGTTTTACCTAATTATTATCAACGTCCCAGATTCTTTTTGAGTTCTGCAAGTCCTTTATTATCCAAGTTGTAAATCAATTGCATCGCCAGGAAGATAATTACATTGCCTACCAAAGGTAACAGCGCCGCCAGGAACTTTATGTTTTCGGCAACGCCCGGGAGCTGATCTGCTTGCAGCCCGGCATTATACCCGGTGAATGCCAGCAGGAAGGCTACTAATGAAGCGCCGAAGCCTTGAGCAAACTTTCTGAATAGCGAGTAGGTAGCATAGATCGAACCTTCTTCTCTGCGGCCCGTCTGCCATTCTTGATAATCGATACAGTCTGCCACCATAGCCCAGGTCAGCATGGTGTAGAATCCTGATAACAACGCCGCCAAACCTTGCAACCCAAACCAGACATACGGATTGGGAACGGGGACAACCAGTAAATAAAGATAACAAAGGGCAGCTCCTAATATGGGCCAAGAACTGATGGCCTTCTTACCGAACTTTTTAACCGCCATCTTCACAAAAATCATTGCCACCAGCACCGGAACCATACTTATTACAGATCCGATCGATAATAAACCCGGATTTTGATAGTAAGTGATAAATACATACTGGTTCAATACTGCGGTGGAACCAACCAGTAAAAGGGTAGATATGGATGAGATAGTTAAAGCCATCATCGGACGGTTTTTAAAGAATGCCGCAAAAGTCCGGAAATAGTTATACTTTACTTCTTGTTCCGGAGCAATGACTTTAATTCTTTCGATGGAGAATTTATAAAGTATTTGGAAGGCGATAAAACCCATCACGCTCAAAATGATTGCCGCCAGGAAAAAACGGCCTCCTACCGGGTTTTTATCAACAAATATAAACTTCGGCAAGGCCGCTAAAACTGCCAGTTGTACTATGAAAGCGCCCAGAGTCCGGAACCGGGATAACTCGGCGCGCTCAACGGCATCATCGGTGATTACTGATTGCAGCGAACCATAGGGAACGTTGACGCAGGTATAACAGATATCCCAAATCAAGTAGGTTACCACACATTGGGTAATCTTTGCCCAATAAGGTATTCCCGGAAGATAGGCGAACATTAAGATTGTGGCAATGGTAATGGGGGCTGAAGTCCACAAAATCCAGGGACGGAATTTATCCTTGCCGCCCTTGGGTTGAAGATAGTCAGTTAAAGCACCGATTAGCGGATCATTGATCCCATCCCAGATTTTGGTAATTAAAATAATAATTCCGAAATGAACCGGACTAATCCCCATTACTGTTACATAAAACAGCATAAAGTATGATTGCACCAGCACAAAGCTCATGTTACACCCAAAGTCGCCCATCATGTAGCTTAATTTATCCGCCAGTCCAAAAGGCCTTACCGTTTTGATATTGGTGCCTTTCCCTTTTGCTAACATTTTGCTCCCCCTTAAATTTATTTGCACATCCGGCGCCATTGGAACATTGTTCTTCCTAGCCTCTATTCCTGTTGATGTAGTTTTCTTGGAATATAGGCTGATATCAAAATTTATTATTAATCATACATGAAACCGTTTTTCCATTCTCGTAATATTTTGCGTTGATTAGTTATATTTTGTGTCTATACGTAAAATTAAATCACGATGCAGAGAAATCAGAGATTTATATAAAAAAGCCCCTCAGATTCCAAAGTGCCTTATGCACTCCAAATCCAAGAGACTTTGATTAAATTGAAAAAGTGAAGGGAAACAGAGCGGCATTTCCCTTTATTAAAACAAAACAGCTCGCTATCGAATAAATTTTTAGTTCTATATCCTTCCCTGCCAAGCCGGGAGTTTGGCCATCATTTGCCGGGCCGCTTCCAAGGCCGCGTTTTTGTCAAACCCCTGGGTTTTGACAATAAATTCGGTCATTCCTGCCAACTTTTCCTCATAGGACTGCATACTGCCGTCCGGGCGGGCGCAAAAAACGCAATAATCCTTGGACATATCCCCCATTGCAAACTCTTCCTTTTTCACCATCGGCATGCCGCAAGCAATACAAGTCTTCATTATGATTCTCCTCCCAAACCATATTTGTTATCACTACCGGCCGGCAATCACCGTGTAATCGGCATCTGTTTTCACACTCCCCTATTCGATGGGCACACCCAGTTTGCCAAGCTCTTGACGACCCTTTTCCGTGACTTGATAAACTGTGGCCCTGCCCTCTTCCAAAGTAAACCATTCCAGTTCTACCAATCTTTCAAAGAGCAATTGGCCCAGCTTGCCGCCTAAATGGCCATAACATGTTCTGGCTTTTAACTTCGTTTTTGATTTCACTTGACCAGTCATATGGATATGTCCCCTTTTTCGGCACAAACCGCCATCATCTTTTCGACCCATTTTTTATCCATAACCTGCAAACGGTGCTTTTTTAGGTTTTCTTTGACGATCCATTGGATATGTTTATTGCTATTCCCGGCCATCCCTTCAAATGCAGCCTTTCCTTCATCGGGTATAGCGACAATCACCACGCTCCAGCCGTAGCCCAACGCCTTTCGCAAGGCATTTTGATTCTCTGAAAGTTTGCCGTCAATTTCGGCAAATTCCAGGGCCAATTTAGCCAGAATATTTACAATTCGAAGGTTGACGGCTTTTTCTCCCAATAGTAATTTCGGTTCGCACAATGCTGCAACCACGGCGCGTTTTTCCAACTCGTCACCCGTCAGCCAATTTTCGAGATTGTCGAGGATTGCTTCCATATTTGCGCTCGCGATTTCTTGAATCCCCATTGCAACTGCTTCCCGTATCCGCCAGCTCTGATGGGAAGCGTAACCCCTGATTACGGTGAGCGTATCTTGCAAATGACTTTGATTTAAAACGCAATACCCGACGATGCCGCACATCACTACAAATTCTTCCGGTGAATTTGCTAATTTATCATTGTAAAAAGCCAAACATTCATTGATTTCATCCCTGGTGGCTTGATGAGCAAATGAATACATCAGCCTCAAGTTGCCTCTGGGACCGGGCAGCCCGGAATTACGCAACAGATTTTCAACCGTTTTCGTCATATGCTTTGCCCCCACCACCTCATTTTCAAGTCTTTACTCATGATTTCCCCCCGGCAAACTGATCAATCCTAAATAATGTTCCAGCAGTTCCGGGCCATAACGTCTTAAGACCGACTTGCCCGGCGCAAATAGATCGGCGTTGCTCAAATAATAATGGATTAAGCTGATCCAGGTGTTGAATAACAAATGTAAAGGGATATTCCGGATCGTGCCTGCGATGATCCCGCCTTCCACAGCCTGATAGAGATGAATTGCAATAGCGGATTGAATCGATACCAAGGCGCTCTGCGCCTCTGAAGGAAGCAACAGTCTTTCGGCCACCAGCCGGGAATAAAAGGGTTCAACTTCAATCAGGCCATTCAGATGGGCCTGCAAAACCTCCCGGACACTGCCGCCGCTACCGGCCAATTCATGAATCCGCCCGGCAACCCTGCTGCCGAACTCTTCAATAACCGCAATCAGCAAATCATCCCTGGTCGCAAAATGAGCAAAAACGGTTCCGTGGGAAACCCCGGCGGCTTCGGCGATATCGCTGGTGCGCGCGGCAACCAAACCATCCCTGGCAAATTGCTCAAAAGCCACTTCTATCAGCTGTTTCCTGGTCTGATCCTTTTGGGCTTGACGTTTTGAAATCTTCATTTAATTGACTCCAAACTCAATGAGTTTATACTCATTATAAATAATTCCGGTCAAATCGTCAAGCATATTTATTACGCATTCATTTAGTTGATTAGTTATCTCCCGTCTGAAGTTGGTGCTGCTCCGGGTTCAGCGTTGAAGTTAACTATTGCTGTACTGAGCCTTGGAATTCTTAAAAAAATCCCTCAGATTCCGAAGTGCTCGTCATACACTTCAAATCCAAGGGACTCTGATCAAAAAGGTGAAAAGGGTAAACTGAAAAGCTTCAATGCAATTCGAACTCATCCCAGCTTTACAACCGGGGCTGTCCTAACAGAATTACGGTAAGAGTGTACGGTAAAGCGTTTGCCAATCCATATCAAAGGCCAGATAGAAACTGGTGTAAGCGGGTTGGTTATAACCGTCGTTTTGTCTGGCTACATCCGTCCGGTATTGGCGGTCTTGCATTAAGGTGAACAATTTGTGTGTGGTTATCTCCGAATTCGAATAAATCCGAATGGCACTACTGTCAACTTTCCGGACCAGTAGCTCTTCACGCCAGTCACCGAGTATATCAGCTACTAAACAGGGATTTCCCTTGGTGTAATTATTGGTATACGTATCGTTACAAGTTAATATGGTGGTTGGTGTATTATCCACCGACCAACCCTTGATGGTTGGCGTGGCGGTTATGGAACCGTCGATGAATTGAGTGGTCAAATCCGAAGCCCACTTGATGTTGGCATTGGTCCCCGGCATAACGGTGCTGATCTCCGTACCGATTGCATCTCCGGCCCGCAAAGCCATCGACCAGCTTTCAATCCCGCGATAACTCGGATAAACATCACCGATCATACATCGCCCGTTATCCGTACTTTTAGGGGTCCCCCAAAGAGTCTCACCTGTCCCGGCATCCCGCATGGATACACCATAAGGAGCAGAGGCGCCCCCCTCATGACACATGAATATTTCCAATCCCGGCCTGTCCGGGATGATGTCGGCGACATGGATGGAGTCGCCATGACCGAGCCTGGTGTTTACTCCATTCAAGGGCGCAAATGAGCTGTATAACAAATGACCGTTATGGTCAATGGTCGCCGCACCGGCAATGATTTCATCGCATCCGTCGTTATCAACGTCGGCCGCGGTCAATGTGTGAGCGCCTTGGGTCGTGATTGTCGCAAATGCCGCATTCCGGCCATCCATACCATGGGGACCGCTGTTAAAGGGGTTGTTCATCATGGGATAGCCGCTGTCAACATACCAATATTCCCGAAGCCGGGTACCATCCCAGCCATAGGCAACCAAGGTAGTCCTGGTATAATAACCGCGGCCAAACACCGCATATGGCCTTTGCCCGTCGAGATACGCCACGCAGGCCTGCATACGTTCCACGCGGTTGCATGGCTCGATTCGGGACATGGCATAATCGCCCCACATCAGACCATCGTCATCGCGGCCCGGCTTATAGGGAATGGTCTGCATCTCCGAACCGGTGGCGCCGTTGAATACCGTTAAATATTCGGGGCCTTTAAAGATATAACCGGTAAAGCTGCGCAGGGCGTTTCTCGTACTGCGGGATGGGGCATAGACGTCCATAAAATAATCAACCAATTGCCTGGCGTCGGCATCGCTCAGGGGATAAGTGTATTGATTGGCAATCCCGAAACAGGCTTCCAAGGTATTCGGCCAATGACCGTTGACCACCTCCGGATGGCTCCGCCAGTCCTTAAAGACTTGCACCAAATATTCATAATAGCTGGTGTCGGTACTGCGGTAGTCATCGGTATTTTTGTAACCGGCGGCGATATCCCAAGGGGGCAATGTGATATATCTTTGCGATGCCACGCTGCCGTCCGGCCTGTATCGCACGGTTTTGGTACCGGGAGCGGTTTTCATGATAAGTTCGGACTTCCCGTCGTTATCAAAGTCATAAACCATGAATTGAGTATAATGGGCACCGGCTCTGATATTTACACCCATATCGATCCGGTAAAGCAACGTTCCGTCTTGCTTATAACAGTCCAAATAGACAATTCCGGTATAGCCTTTTTGGATTACGTCCTTTGAGTTTGACGGGTCCCATTTGACAAAGTATTCATATTTACCGTCACCGTCGACATCGCCAACACTGATATCGTTGGCGGAATATGTGGGGGTTACCCCGTCCGGGAGGGTAACTGCCGCCGGGATATTGAGCGGCAGATCATAATAAGGATTGGCCCAGGGAGTAACGGTGGCGCTTTTATTGAACTCCATATCTTTGATTATGGCGCGGACATAATACTTTGATGAGCCTGTCCCCGAATCATCCAGATAGTTTGTGCTGTCGGTTACGGTTGCGATTTTTACACCATCGCGGTATATGTTGAAGTTGACCCCGGTTAAACCAGTGGTAGAATAGCCGGTGACCTCGTTTTTTAAGAATCGCCAACTAAGAAAGACACCGGTCTCTACTTTCATCGCAATCAAACCTCGGTCGAGGGCTTCCATCGGACAGGCGGATCCCATTGGGCCATCAAAACAGATCGTTTCTGCAAATACGTTGGTTGAAAAGACCGTCACCCAAACTAAGACAATGGTTAATACGACTTTTTGCGGTGAAAACATGCTGGCACCTCCTTAACGTATTTTGGTGATTCCGATTGCCGACATTTCATTCCTGCATCGTACTTGAAAAATCGACTACCCTCCTTTCGTTACAAGGTTAGACTGGGATTACTTTGAGTTTTTTGTTGAAACGAAAGTTGCATCTTCCTAAACACAGTCGCGGTGGCTTTGATTGCTGGGTTTAAGACTCGGTTTAAATTGCTTAAACCTTGTCAAATGTGATGATAATCAATCGGAGATTTCGTGGTTTACTTCTTAGACAAACGCAGCTATACCTGGAGCAATTACGGGTAACCGACCATTCCTTATAACGGCGGATAAACCGGAAGCGGAAACGCCAGACGAAGAGGCAAATCTTTATATCAATTCCATTTTATACCTATTACTTTCTCCGTGATTTACGTTTTCCCTTTATTCCATATTCATCTACGAAAGGCAAAATGTTTCGACGGATTTCTTCAAAAGTAGGCATCCTATCGTCTCCCATAATTGTATTATACTATACCTATACTTGCCCTTCCAGATGAAAAGTATAGCGATTAATCGGCTGAACGCCGTGGGAACGCTACGCAATTATACAGACAACCACCTCCATGTAGTCGTCTTCTTGGGTAATTCTGAGTTTCGACGGCGCGCTTGTCAACAAGCCGAATTCATACAAAAATCTAGGCCGCGTGGTCCGCCTCCTGCTGACCATTCCTGGGCTGTTCAATTATCTATTTCTATTTTAGGGGCTGTTTCATTTTCAACCTTCACCCTTCACTATTTAAACTTCTGATTCCTCTTCCTCGGAATCGCTACATCAGCCCTTTTTCCCTCAAGCTATAATAATCCCTCTCCCCGGTAATCACATGATCCAACAACTCGATGCACATGATTCTCCCGGCCTCTTTCAATCGCTGGGTCAGAAAAATATCACCCGGACTCGGTTCCGGCTCGCCGGAACTATATAGATGCCGGCTTTGAACTCGACGGGGGACGTCACCCACTCCCCCGCCCCTCTAGGGCCAAAGGGTGTTACGGAACACCCTTTGGAATCCCGCCGTCCGGGGGCCTGGCCCCCGGATACCCCCTGATATCGGCGCTCATCCTTGACCGCCGTCGGAATGCTTCGCGATTTTACAGACGCCTACCTCCATGTAGCCGTCTTCTTAGGTGATTCTGACGGCCGACGGCCGTGATTCATCCAAGAATCGAGGCCGCGTGGTCAGCCTCCTGCTGACCATACCGAAGCTTTAAAAATAAGACAATCTTTAAGTTAAAACATACTTCACCAACAGGGATGTTGGTGGCGCAGCTTCGATTCAGGAAGAATCACTCGGCTTGTAAACAAGCCGCGCCGTCGGCCATATTACATCACCCAGAAGCCGGGTACATGGAAGTGCCCGGCTAATAAATCAAAAACTCCTACTCGAACACGGATGTGAGGAGATATAGCAGGGGTCCGGGGAGCTCCCAGACATAGGCCCTGTGACATAACAATTTTCCCCTCTCCCATAAGGGACGTTGGGAGAGGGGAATAAAGGGGTGAGGTTGCGGGCGGGTAGGTCCTAGGGGTCG
>DASVMB010000414.1:0-4074 GCA_036384575.1 Bacillota bacterium | reverse complement strand
GAAAACCGGGGTTTTAAACATATTCATAGAGAAATTGGGTCAGGACTCGATCATGTTCTTGGGAGATGCGGCATTATTTAAACATGTGTATGTCTGGTCGGGTGTCTGGCAGGAGATGGGATGGGCATCCATCATATATATAGCGGCGCTTACCAATGTGGATCCGGCTTTATATGAGGCAGCGTCCGTAGATGGAGCCAGTAAATTTCAGAAAATGTGGCACATTGACTTGCCGCAGATCATGCCCATCGCCGTTACACTATTGATTTTAGGAATTGGCAACTTGATGTCGGTGGGTTTTGAAAAGGCCTATCTGATGCAGAACAATTTAAACCTGGAATCTTCCGAAATCATCTCGACTTATGTCTATAAAATCGGTTTGTTGGGGGCGCAATTTAGTTATTCCACAGCTGTAGGACTCTTTAATTCGATTGTTAACTGTGTGCTTTTACTGGCTACCAATTCTATCTCGAGGAGATTCACAAATACGAGTATCTGGTAAAGAAGATGATTCTATCACTTGACCGAGCTGCATTTTTTTATATAGGGTCAAGTTATCCGCAAGGATGGCTTAATATAAAAAAGGAGGTATTGGTATGGGAAAAGTATTCGGTACGAAATTTATTTTCAGGACTGTGGTTATTGGGTTAAGTATGGCATTGGTGTTGGGAGGCTTTTTTACAATCGGGATAGCCAAGGAGCAAACTGAAATCAGCCTGATGTTTAAGGGACAGCCCCAAGAGCAAGAAGCGTATCAGAAGGTAATCAAAAGCTTTGAAGCCGCTAATCCTAATATCAATGTAAAACTGATTTTGACATCCAATGATGAATATACCGCAAAAATACAAGCGGCCATAGCTGCCAGGAAAATGCCGGATGTATTCTATATCAATCCGGGAGACATTAAGGCCTGGGTTAGTGCAGGATTATTGCTGGATATTACGAAATATGTGGAACATTCGAATATTGTAAAGATAGATAACATGTGGGCATTAGGGGTAAATAAATACCGGTATGACGGCAAAAAAGTGGGACGGGGCGCATTGTACGGATTGCCTAAGGATATCGGACCGTTTGCTTTGGGTTATAACAAGACTATGTTTGAAAAAGCAGGACTTCCGTTGCCTGATAAAGACAAACCCTATACATTTGATGAATTTATCAATGTATGCAAACAACTTACGAAAGATACCGATGGAGATGGGAAAGTAGATCAATGGGGAACCGGGTTCAATGTCAATTGGGTTTTGCAAGCTTTCGTGTGGAGTAATGGCGCGGATTGGATCGATGATACGAAAACCAAGGTAACGATCAATGATCCTAAATTCATTAAGGCATTACAATATTTTGCGGATACGCAAAATGTCTATCATGTAACACCTTCAATCCAGGAAGCTCAAACTCTTGACACATACCAGCGCTGGATGCGGGGACAGCTCGCCTTTTTCCCTGTCGGGCCGTGGGATTTGGCTGTCTATGATGGATTAAAGTTTGATTATGATCTCATGCCCTATCCGGCGGGTTCAACCGGAAAACCGGCTACCTGGATAGGATCGTTGGGCTTCTGCGCCGCCAAAAACACCAAACATCCCAAAGAAGCGGCGGACTTGATTATGTATTTATCCGGCGATCCCAAAGGCCAACAAGAATTGGTCGATCTGAAAGTACAAATTCCCAATATCAAAGATAAAGCGAGGGAATGGGCTCAAGATAGTATGATCAAGCCCTCCAACAAACAGGAATTTCTTGACATCGTAAACGATTACGGCAGGGCGTTTCCAACGGAATATACATACAACGCGGAATGGTATAATGATTTCTTTAGCAACATTCAACCGGTTCTGGATGGGAAAATAACCGCCGCGGAATATTGCAAGCAAGAACAACCCAGGATGCAGAGGCTTTTGGATAAAGCAATCACTCAGGAAAAAGCAGCCCGGAAGCAAGCTAAAAAGTAAATCACTCATATCAACCCGACAAAGCCGGTTTTGCAGGCTTTGTCGGGTTAGTATTTGTAAAAAGCCATATCAAAGGAGGACCCGAAACATAGTCGGGGATATCCTCCGTTTCTAAGAACGGCAGGAGATGGGAAAATGCGATTAAGGTTACAGCCGGGCAATATGGAGGCACCGGCAGATCGAGTGGCATCCAATCCGAAAAACAAATCCAGTCTCTACCAATATGAAAATCGGATTGCGTTTTTGTTCATACTCGCGCCAATCATTCAATTTTTCGTTTTTACATTGGTACCTTGTCTCTACTCCCTATATGGCGCTTTTACCGATTGGAACGGATTGGGTCAGATGAATTGGATCGGCTTCGGTAATTTTATCGAAATGGTTGGCGAAGTGCGGTTTTGGAAAGCCATGTATAATACGATCTTTATGATGCTGGGCATACCCATTGGTTTGATTTTGGCGCTGCTATTGGCCATGGCGCTAAACAGGGATGTAATCGGGACAAAAGTATTTAGAGTGATCTACTATGTTCCGGTTATTTCATCGTTGGCTGCGGTTTCAATATTGTGGCAATGGGCTTACAACGGGGATTACGGATTGATTAATCAATTCTTGGCGATATTCCATATAAAGGGACCCAATTGGCTACAAAATGAATATACCATCAAACCGGCTATCATTATTATGGCGATATGGAAGGGATTAGGCTATTCCATGCTGTTGTATCTGGCGGCACTCCAGAACATTCCCCGCATTTATCTGGAAGCTGTAAAACTTGACGGCGCGAGCGCATTTCAAACCTTTAAACATATCATCATTCCTTTGGTCGGACCGGTAACGTTCTTTATCGTGGTTACTTCAATCATCAATGGATCGCAGATGTTTATCGAACCCAATATCATGACTATCGATGGCGGGCCGATGTATAGCGCGGGAACGACGGTTTATTATCTGTGGCAAAAAGCCTTTAATAATTACCAAATGGGATACGCATCTGCCGTTGCATGGGTTTTGGGGGTCTTCATATTTATAGTGACTCTGATTCAGTTTAAATATAACGACCGCCACGATTATTAAAACGGAAAGGAGTTGCCGGAGATGGAACACTGCTTACGGCCGCTTAAAACGGTATTCCGCTCTGAAAAAAATACTCATAAAGCTGTCAATACCGTTCTTTTTATCGTTCTGTCGATCGGAGCGATCGTCATGATTGCCCCTTTAATATGGATGCTGTCGACCTCTGTAAAATCAAGAATGGATGTATTTGCCTTGCCTCCGGTCTGGATACCGAAAACATTCAATTGGAGCAAATATCAGGAGATATGGGTCAAAGGGCCTTTACTGTCCGGAATTGTCAATAGCCTGATCGTTACGATAACGGTTACTGTGGTAGGGACATTTACTTCAAGCTTGGCTGCTTTTGCATTTGCCAAATTGAGATTACCGCATAAAAAAATGATATTCTTGATGTTATTGGCAACGATGATGATACCCTATCCGGTCGTAATGATACCGCAGTTTGTCATGTTTTCCCGGTTCGGCTGGGTAGATACTTTAAAACCATTAATCGTGCCGGGTCTATTCGGCAATGTGATGATGATCTTCTTTTTGCGGCAATATATTATGAGCGGAGTGCCGGATGAACTGATCGAAGCGGCCAAAATGGACGGATGTCCCATTTTTAAAATATACTACAAAATCGTCTTGCCATTAATCCGGCCGGCCATTGTGGCCCAGTTTATTTTGTGGTTTATGGCAATTTGGAATGACTATTTGGCGCCGACCATTTATTTGAGTTCCCCGGAAAAGCGGACCTTGCAAATTGTGATCGCCAGTTTTAATTCGACCTATGCGATTCAAACCGATTATCCGCTAATCATGGCGGCATCGGTGGTGTCGGTGCTCCCAATGTTGCTGGTTTTTATGATCTTCCAAAAGCAGATCGTAGAATCGGTGGCCTTGACGGGAGTCAAGGGATGACATTTCAGGAAATAATGTGATAAAATTAATCGGATCAGGGAGAACATGAACACAAATGAAAAAAATCAAGTATTTCGCAGACAAAAATTTTACCATCGGTGAAGTTCATCCCCACCTTTTCGGATCATTCATCGAG
>DASVMB010000413.1:0-5347 GCA_036384575.1 Bacillota bacterium | reverse complement strand
CGATGTTTGAGATCATTCAGGAACAATTGCGCCGGGACGGCATTGAATGGTACCGGATCGACGGCCAAACTCCACCCCCGGAACGGCTACGGCTGGTACATCAATTCAACAACGGCGGCGCCCCGATATTTTTGATCTCACTGAAAGCAGGCGGAACCGGATTAAACCTCACCGGCGCCGACACCGTAATTCATTACGACCCCTGGTGGAATCCGGCCGCCGAAGATCAGGCCACGGACAGGGCATACCGAATTGGCCAGACCAATACGGTTCAAGTATTTAAAATCGTGACTCACGGCACCATTGAGGAGAAGATCTTCGTCCTGAAACAGCAGAAAAAAGAATTGGTCGAAGTAGTCATCCAACCCGGGGCGGATTTCTTAACTCGGATGACGCTGGCGGAAATCCAGGGGTTGTTTGCGGATTAAGCCGTTTTTAGATCCCGGTATTGTGTGGCAACCGTTCAGATTGGTTATCATCACGACTCTCGGTTGCTGATACGAGCCTCCGTACCGCAATCATGGATCATTTCCCGGTAGATCTCCATCAACCGCTGGCGGATGCTTCCTTACCGATAAATATGAAACGGGGCCAATCCGGACCCCGTTTCCTAACCCAAGTATGACTGAGGCTTCAGGGCGCCGGCGATGAGCCCGCTCCCCTGGTATTATGTTAACGCATCGCCACGGTGCTAATCTCCATTCCCAGTTTTCTGGCGCTTTCCAACATTTTACGGCGGTAGCGCTCCGAGGAGGTACCGGCCGAGAACACCGAGACCCGGAAGATCTTCCGAATCCCACAGGTTCCGAAGACATCTTTTTGCAGCACCTTAAAGGCACGATCGCCGTTGACGCTGCGGACCTCAAAAGCGGACGCATCGTAGCAGTTGAGGATCACCGCCACCTTGTCCGTGAAAAGGCCCTTGGGTTTCCGGCCCTGATATTCAAAGGCCACACCCGGAGTCAGCACCCGATCGAGAAACCCCTTAAGTATGGCGGGGGTTCCTTGCCACCAGGTCGGAAAGGCCAGGGCAATGATGTCCGCTTTCTGCAGCTGCTCCTGATAGGCCTTGACCGGCGTGGAGATTTGAAAGCCTTCCCTGGTGTAGAGTTCGTCGGCTGCCAACGCCGGATCAAACTGTTCCCGGTAGAGATCGATGACCTCAGCCGAATGTCCCTTGGCGCGCAGTCCCTCCAAAAAAGCCTGACCTAAGGCGCCGCTGAGACTTTTCTCCCCGGGATGGGCGTAAATCATCAAACAATGCATGAGAAAAGACCTCCCGATATCGATGCTTCGTTATAAGCCAAACACTGTTTAAATCCTAACTTATAGCGGAATATCCACCATCAGACGGAGCCCGAAACCGGAGAGATCGGCTTTGGGATAATCTACCCAATCCGTCATATCGTTCTCCGTAGTGTTCTCGGTCCAACGGTTCAAAACCGGGCCGAACTGGCCGACGGCACCGAACTCCACTCGCACTCCGTCCTCATGGCCCAGATAAAGCTTGAGGCCTCCGCCTGCGGTTGCGTAAAGACTTCCGGCAGTGGCGGCGTAGCCGGTTAGGTTAGTGGTCTGTGAGGACCAGCCGAAACCCAGCCCGCCCATTCCGGTGAGATAAAGGCTTCCCCGTATCAGCGGGAACTCCTTGGTGTACTCCCAACCCAGGTTAAAATCGCCAATTGCTTTGTTTAACGGCGTATAATTAAAGATGATGCCGCTGGAATAGGAGTATGGCAGTTCACTCAGGAAACGGCCCTCGTAAACCTTGGCGTATGGATCGGTTGTCTTGACGCCGCTCGAATCTTCAACGGTACTATTGGTGGTCCGCAATCCGAAACTGATCAGGCCCCGGTTCGGATTCTCCACTTCCGCCAGGACATCGCCCCTGCGGATCGGTTCCGAATTCCAAATAATGATGGCCCGGGATTTGTCGGCGATGACCTCGGCCACTTCCACCAGACCGATGGCACGTTTGAAGGAGTCGTCCGCAGTGGCAAACTCCGTTTCAACCGATTCATCCGTAGCGGCGTCATCCCCGAAATCGTTCGCTTCGGGACGGAGTACCTGAAAACGCATTCCTTTTTTGAGCCCTACATCCTTCCCGTTGAGGAAATAAAGATTTTCACCCTCCACCTTGATGATTGAACTGAAGGGCGCGATCTTCACCCGGAAATCCTTGAGGATTTGGTCGGTGAAACAGGCGTCCAAGGCTTCATGGAGGGTAGCGGATCGATCGACACCGGAGCTTGTCCCCCTGCCCTCAATGATGTTTAGAATCTTGGCAGTCTGAACATCGATGACTTTAATCGTAATCTTGGCCACCGCCTGATAGGATGTTTTATTCCAGGAGTATGTCAACTGATCGATATTTCCGATAAAAGCGATGCTGACTCCCAGGATCTTCCCGACCTGAACTGCAGTGGTCGGATCAACCAAATCGGTCATTTGGAAATTCTGTTCCTGAATAATTTTTTCCACTTCGGCCCGTTCCACCACGTCATACTTGCCGAAATTTAACAATATCTTATTGAGGTTATTTACCGCAGCCTGCTTGTACTGCTCATCCACCTTTCCGTCAAAGGCCAGGACGCTGACACGTTCCTTGGCGAACCCGGTCACCGAATAACCAAACACCAGCAATACCAGAATCAACAGGCTACTCAATCGTTTAAGCATCATTTCAACCCCTCCAAAAAATCATTCAAAACGCTATTATTCTCATTTATTCGACACGATTCGGGCGTCTCCTTCCAAACTGCGTTAACTGAGGTCAACGGTTTCCAAAACTTCCGTTTTCAGGCTGAGGGTAATCGACCCAAATCCAAGTTTCGTCAACTCCGCCCCGCAAGTTCCTGGTTGTTCTCCAGTTGACGCGGTGCGGGTTTCAAATTACAATACAATTAATAAACTATGTGAGGGCACTATGAAACCTTTTCATTCATTCACTCTGAAGTATATTTTTCCAGGTCTCTTCCTGGCAGCTCTGCTCATCATCCCCGGATCGGTTACAGGGGCGGTTGCACCTGCCGACCCAGGCAGTAACGCAGCCACCTCCCTTTACTATCAAGGTGACTATCAAGCAAGTCTCGACGAGTGGCAGAAACTCATCGATTCCCGGCCGGAAAAAGCCCGGCGTAACCTGGTACAACTGTTACGTGAGGCCGAACGTTACGATGAAGCCTTGAATCAATTGGATGAATTACTCAAAACCGCCCCCCAGGATCCGGATTATCGGCAGACCCGGCTTGAACTATCCTTCCTCGCAGGCCATTCCGAGCAAGTTGTAGCCGACTGCAAGCTTGATCAAGCCTCTGCAGCCGAACTTTTTTGGTTGGGAATGGCCCTGCTCGATCTGGGTAAGCCGGATGAAGCCGGGCAAATCTTTAAAAAATCTTTGGCCAAGGAGGGTTATAACCCGGCCGCCCTATACCAATTGGGCGGGATGAGTCTGGCACGCCGGGACTTTGGATCAGCCCGCGATTATTTCCGGGCCGCGCTGGCCCAAGACTCCAACTGGACTCCATCCTATTTTCCATTGGCCAAGGCCTATATCGGACTGGCCAACTTCACGGCGGCCAATAATCTGTTGACCAATGCCGGAATGGTCTTTCCCGAAGATCCGGAGATCGCCGCAACACTCCAACAATTATTGGCCGATCATCCGGAGCTGGCCGCAGAACCGCCCCAGGAAACCAAAGCCCGGCGGGAAGTGGCTTCACCCAAGCAAGTGAACCCCATTCTGGAAGGGAGAGAAAGCATTCCCACGATCCGGATCGGCCTGGCCGAAGGGATCTCCCAGCTATTCCTCAAGACCAGTCCCGAATATACCTTGACAACCATGGACTTGAAGACCATTGCCGCCGGTTCGGAGAACACGGTCTTGCAGTTCAAGGCCAACCCAGAGGGGATTACTGTGCTTAATGAAGCCGGTACAGTGCTCTACCAAACAGCCCAACCGCTGATTCTTACTTATGAAAACCCATCCGCCACCACCATTCTGTTTGATATGGCTTACGGCCAGGGTTCTTTCTGGGCCGGTCGAGCCGATCGCACTTACCGGGGGCGAATCGAGCTAATCCCCATGTCACAAAGTGCGACAGCGCCAACGATTACAGTGGTTAACCAATTGAATGTGGAGGAGTATTTATATGCGGTGGTGCCTTCGGAGATCTCCTCTTCCTGGCCGAGAGCGGCACAGGAGGCCCAGGCAATTGCCGCCAGGACTTATGCTTTCGCGAATCTGGGCGGTTTCGCGGGTCGTGGATTTGATCTTATGGCTACAGTAGCCTCCCAGGTCTATAACGGAGTCGGCGCCGAAACGCCTGCGGCTCGCGCAGCGGTAGACGCTACCCGGGGCCAAATCCTGACCTATAACGGTAAACCCATTGCCGCCTTCTTTCATGGCAACAGCGGCGGTTTCACCGGCAGCAGCGCCGATCTGTGGAATCTAGATCTCTCTTATCTCAGGCCTCAAGCCGATCTGCTGCTCCCGGCAACAGTTGCCGGAGGCCGGATGGATCCTGCCGATCTTTGGAACTGGCTGTTAAGCCGTCCGCTTACCTACAGTTCGCAACCGAAATATTCCGCTGCAAGCTCATATCGCTGGTCCTTCTGGATCTCCCGGGTCCAGCTGGAAAGACGTTTAAACCAAGGGGACAAACTCGGCCAGATTCGTTCCCTGACCATTTCGGGCCGGGGTGATAACGGCATGGTGAAACAGGTGTTGATTACCGGAACGGGCGGCAGCTATCGGCTGAAGGGTGATAAGATCCGTTCCGCCATGGGCGGGTTGCGCAGCAATCTGTTCGTTGTCGAAGCGAAACTGGGCAAGGATGGCCTGCCGGAATACTTCATCTTTAGCGGCGCCGGCTGGGGGCATGGCATCGGAATGGACCAAAGCGGCGCGGCCGGTATGGCCGCGGCGGGGTATTCCAGTACGGATATTTTGAAACACTATTATCCCGGAACTCAACTGGTTAAAAAATATTGAAGAGATTTAAAAACGCCTTTCCCGTTCCTCCAACCGGCTAATGACCAAAAATCCGAGACTACCCAAGATCCTCAAGACTGCACAGATAATAAAGGCCCATTGAAAATTCATGAACCCAAGCAGACTGACCCCGGCAATCGGGGCAATAACACCGGAAATCGTGATTAAAGTGTTATAGTAGGCAATGTATGTGGTTTTGCGAACCTCGGGTGTTACTTCCAAGAGCGCGTTAAAGAGCGCCAGATTTACTCCGGAAAAGATTGCTCCGACCAAAAAGTTGAAAGCCCCAATCGTATACAAGCTGTGGGAGAAGGCGTAAATGGCCGGCACAATGAAGATCCCGCTGGAGGAGTA
>DASVMB010000412.1:0-4281 GCA_036384575.1 Bacillota bacterium | reverse complement strand
CCGAGGAATGGCAGATTACCGGGGAACTTTGGTTTTTTATGAAGCCCCTCACCGGCTCCTGAATACCTTGAAAAATCTTTATCTCGTGTTGGGAGATCGGCCCGCGGTTTTAGCCCGGGAACTCACCAAGGTACACGAGGAGTTTATTCGCGGACCCCTCAGCCGGCTGGTAACGGAGTTGGAAGGTAACCCGGAACGGCTAAGAGGGGAATTCACCATCGTCGTCTCCGGATCTGACGTCTCTGCCGAATCCGGCAGAGACGATGAACCGGAACTTGAAGCGATGATTGCCTCCTTAGCAGCAGGTAAGTTTCGGAGTCTGCGGGAAGGTATCAAAGAAGTAGCCCGGGAGTCGGGACGGAGTGCCAAGGAGATTTACCAGCTGTACTTGAAACTTCAAGGCAACAGGGAATAGGGACTGGCAACAGGTAACAGGCAACAGGCATTTTTATGTGTGACTAAATCTGTTGCCTATTGCCTAGTCCCTGTTGCCTTTCCCGATGTTTCATGACGAGATAAAAAAAGAGGTTGTCCCTTTTTTAAAGAAACAACCTCGTATTAGAACGAATCTTATTGCCTGATTTGGGAAACCGGAATGAATAAGTACAATCAGCCGGCGTTTTTCATGGATTCAAAACAAGCTTTACAGATATTTTTTTCCTTGAAATTCCGAATATCTTCCGCATTACCACAGAAGATGCAGGCGGGTTCATACTTTTTCAAAATGATCTTTTCGCCATCAACATAAATCTCAAGGGCATCTTTCTCGTCAATCTGGAGCGTACGGCGTAATTCGATCGGGATGACCACCCGTCCAAGCTCGTCAACTTTCCTTACAATTCCTGTTGATTTCATCATGATGTCATCACTCCTTTCGTTAAAATTCGACATTAACGATGGTTATATTATACCTAAAAATAGATGTAAAGTCAAATAAATCCAAGCAAATTATCACCAAAACTTACAAAAGAATAATGTCTCACAAGAGAATAACTCAGGTATAAAGCAGGTTTCGCCGGCGAGTTCCAGGTAAAGGCAGAAACATGAAGAATGTATTTTAGATTGGATTGCTTCGTAAATCATTTCCGTTAAAATTCGACATTTGCAAACCAAGATTTATTATACCTGCATTTACATACAAAGTCAAATTAATCCAAGAAGTTCACTAAATATTTACATAGGCGGTTACTACTTGACAAACGAAGGATGAACCGGTATATTTAACCTTAACTCGGTAACTTCTTTGGGTCATCAGGATACAGTAGTTACCGAACCCTGGTTGAAAAATTATTTTGAATATATCCCGTAAAGACAATGATGGAAAGAGTTCCCGTTATGATCCGTAAAGAGAATCGGGGCTGGTGGAAACCTGATTGGAAAGTTCGGGAAAGATGGTTCCGGAGTCGCCGTCCGAGGCAGCCGATATCGGGAATGAATTGTTGATTTCGGTTGTTGTAAGATTGGCCGTGGGATTCGGTTCGCGTTAGGAACCTTGGAGTCTGATGTGGCCTGCGTGGTTTGACCGCAAGCTGTATTCAGTGAACTGGGGTGGTAACACGAAGGTTAACCTCTCGTCCCCGTACTTTGGGATGAGGGGTTTTATTTTTTGGTAAAACCGGAAAGAATATCTATTTTAGGCAAGGAGGTATGGCAAATGGGTAAGTTCTATGTTACAACACCGATCTATTATCCCAGTGACAATCTGCATATCGGGCACGCTTATACAACGGTGATTGCCGATGCGTTAGCCCGTTATCATCGCCAGATAGGTGATGACGTCTGGTTTTTGACAGGTACGGATGAACATGGTCAAAAGATTCAACGCAAGGCGGAAGCTGCCGGAGTTACACCTCAAGCGTATGTTGACCGGATCGTGACCGGGATCCGCGAGTTATGGTCAAAATTTAAGATTAGTAACGACGATTTTATCCGAACCACCGAACCCCGACATGAAAAGGCGGTTCAAATGATTTTCGAGCGCCTGTACAACCAAGGCGATATTTACAAGAGTGAGTACGAAGGCTGGTATTGTACACCGTGTGAAGCCTTTTGGCTGGAACGCCAGGTCAAAGAGGGCAAGTGCCCCGATTGCGGCCGTGAGGTGGAGCTGGTTAAAGAGGAGAGTTATTTTTTCCGGGCTTCAAAGTATGCCGAGAGACTGATTCGCTATATCGAAGATCATCCCGATTTTATTCAGCCGGTCTCCCGCAAGAACGAGATGGTGAATAATTTCCTCAAACCGGGACTCGAGGATCTCTGTGTATCCCGGACCACATTCAATTGGGGGATTAAGGTTCCCTTTGATCCCAAGCACGTGGTCTACGTCTGGCTTGATGCGCTGTCCAACTATATTACCGCCCTGGGGTACCCCGCAGAAACCGAGCAATTTAAGAAGTTTTGGCCGGCAGACCTCCATCTGGTGGGCAAGGAGATCGTCAGGTTTCACACGATCATTTGGCCGATTATTCTGATGGCCCTCGATTTGCCTTTGCCAAAGCAGGTTTTCGGCCACGGCTGGTTGGTGTTGGATGGCGGTAAGATGTCCAAATCCAAGGGGAACGTGGTTGATCCATTGGTCCTGATCGACAAGTACGGTCTGGATGCCATTCGTTATTACCTGCTCAGGGAGATTCCCTTCGGATCGGACGGTTCTTATACCGAGGATGCATTGATCCTGAGGATTAATACCGATCTCGCCAACGACTTGGGTAATTTGCTCCACCGGACACTGTCGATGTTGGAGAAATTTAATCAAGGGGTGATTCCCAGCCCGGGAACTTATCAGGAACTGGACCGGCAGCTGATGAATCAAGCCCAAGAGAGTGTGAGTGAACTCAAACGGGCCATGGAGAGCCTGGAAGTGAGCGCCGGTTTGATTGCCATCTTCAAATTGGTGAGCAGGGCCAATAAATATATCGATGAGGTAGCTCCATGGGCTCTTGCCAAACAGCCCGGAGAGCGGGAACGGTTATCAACCGTTTTATATACGATGGCTGAAACCTTGCGCCTTGTTGCAACGTTGCTGGTTCCGTTTTTGGTGGAAACCCCGGATAAGATCTGGGATCAATTGGGACTTAACGGATCACCGGCAGCCCTCGATTATCAGGATGCTGTTAGGTGGGGTTGGTTAAAGCCGAATACATCGACCCGGAAGGGCTCGCCCATCTTCCCGCGGATCGAGACCGAAGCTCCGGGCAAGCAGGCGCCTCTGGCCCCGGGAGTTTCCGCCACTCCCGAACGGCCGGTGACTCAGGTTCCTGCCACGAAAACTCCGGCCGCGCCGGCACCGGAACAGATTACCATCGATGAATTCGCCAGGATTGACCTGCGGGTCGCCAAGGTATTGGCTGCCGAAAAAGTAGAGGGTTCGGATAAGCTATTGAAACTCAAGGTTAAGGTGTTGGGGAGTGAGCGCCAGATTGTGGCCGGAATCGCTCAACATTATCAGCCGGAAGCGCTGGTGGGTAAGGAGATCGTGGTGGTTGCCAATTTGAAACCCGCCAAACTCAGGGGGTTACTCTCCGAAGGAATGCTGCTTGCAGCCTCGAATGATCAGGGCCAGGTGATCGTGGTCCGTCCCGAGGCCGAAGCGGGTGAAGGGTCTAAGGTTCGTTAACATGTGGATTGACAGTCATGCCCATCTCAACGATACCGCGTTTGAACCCGATTACCGGGAGGTACTCCAACAGGCCATTGCCGGCGGGGTCGACGCGGTAATCGTTCCTGGTTTCGATCTGGAATCTTCCAGAAAGGCTGTAGCCATGGCGCAGGTTGAGCCGCGCATCTGGGCGGCAGTGGGGTTTCAACCTGAAGAACTTGAGAGTTGGACCCCGGGGGCTCTTGAAGAAATGGCCGATCTCCTTAACCATCCCAAGGTGGTTGCTGTCGGCGAGATCGGCCTTGATTACCATTACGGGAGTTCCAACAGGGAAGAACAACTGGCAGTCTTCCGGGCGCAACTGGATCTGGCGCGCCGTTTCCGGAAACCGGTGATCATTCACAGCCGGGAGGCCGCACAGGACACATTGACGTTATTGCAGGAGGCCAGGGCAGCCATTCCCGAAACGGATGGATTCACGGGAGTGATGCACTGTTTTAGCGGTAGTTGGGAAACGGCTCAGCAATATTTGCAGTTAGGTCTGGAGATTTCTTTCGCAGGGCCGGTGACTTTCCCGAAAGCCCTCAATTTGCAACGGGTGGCACAGCTGATTCCCCCGGAGCGTCTGTTGGTGGAGACAGACAGTCCCTATCTATCGCCGACTCCATTCCGTGGTCAGAGGA
>DASVMB010000411.1:0-3268 GCA_036384575.1 Bacillota bacterium | reverse complement strand
GGCTTCCGGATTACCGTGAAGACAATGAACTCGGTTTGGGATACAGCAAACTGAGCCGGATTATTTCCGGGTATACGCCTCCGAACCCCGATTCTTTCAAGGTGATGGACAATGGCGCGCCGGAAGAGCATCCGGAACTTTTACTTATCGGGAATTTTTCTGTGGCGGATCTTGGTTTTGAAGTGTTCGAGGGTAACGGCGGCCATCTCCACGGAGAAATGGTCTTTGTATGCCGGAAGCTTGGCCTGATATTTACCGGGGATATCCTGGTCAATATCGCCGGCTTTTCCCGGGAACGGGCGGAGTTCAATTCTCTGGCTCCATACCTGATGCGCAGCGTCAATCTTGATTCCCAAAAGGCAACCGTGATACGAAAACAAGTCACCAGCCTGATCGACACCATCCAAACCGTCAATCAAACACCCTGCATCATCTGTGGCGGTCATGGGCCCCTTTCGATGTTGGCCAACGGAAAGCTTGAGAATTTCCCCAACACTGAAATCATTTCATGGTAAAGATGGTTACGCGCTCACGCGAAAATCATTCTTTACGTAACGCCGGTTCTCCAAATTTATTGATCAATAACCCCAAAGCCAGACCGAATACCAGATGGATGAAGAGATAATACAATGCTTGGCTGGAGATATATTCCCGGAGTTGAACCATAGGAAGTGAGCGAAGGCCTCCAAAAGAAAATAACCATACAAACGCGCCAAAAAGTAGACCTTTCACGATGAAAGCGTGTCCTCCGGTGAAATATACTGTATAAACAAAGAAAATTCCCAAAAAAGCGCTATAAGAACTGTTGGCGACAAAACTGATGAACGAACCAAGCAAGGTATGATGTAGCGTTTCAACGTCCATAAACATGCTGCCCGCATAATGAGCCAGAGGATGCTCAATCACCTTAAGCTTCCATAACGGATATTGAAAAAAGTTCATGGCGACATTGGCCAAAAAACCGATCATCCCGCCAAAGACCATTTTGTCGCGAATCATGGATTACACCTCATTTTGAGAACCGACTAAAACGGCATTAACTGGAGGATAACGAATTTCCTATGTTCAAGTGCGTGTACGCGAGCCCGTGCTGCCCGCGATTTATTGTTTTCCTCCTTCCTTGATCTTGAGATAACTTTCCTCCCGTACCGCTATTTTATGCGGCAGCAACTATCTCCAATTCAAGCTCACTCTGCCAACTTTAAACCAATCAAATGCACGCGTCTTCTGAACTGTGAATTTGAAATGGCTGACATACTTTGAGCTCATTCATTGATAATCCTTTTTGAATATCATATAATTTACATATACCAAATTATGGGAGGATGAGAATCATGCCTTTGGACTCGTACTCGGTTTTAAAATGCCGACCCATTAAGGGCCTGGCTGGTTCAAACCAAAGTCCCCATTATCAAATCCATTGTCTTGACGGAAACGCCACTCACTATCGCATTGCCGTCAATATTCACTCCCAAACGAATCCTTCGGATCTGCTGTACTACGCCGATGACAATTTTCAACATAGTATTACATCACAACTCACCGAACTCAAATTTGGCCTGACTCCCTTAAAGAGTCAACCCGGCGGAGCGGCGCTGGATTATATTCGCGGCAATCTGTTTGATTATCATGCGATGCAAATTCTACCCGGTGATATACCGGGAGCAGATAATGACCTCAACGAAAAACTCGATAAATATGTAGAGTGGGCCCTCAAAATGGCGGATGCCGAAATCTATGCCTTCGGCAATGCCTGGGGCCCGGAGAACAAACCCGATCAATATTTTGGTTTCACGCCCGGACGGGGCATTCACGATATTCATATGAACCAGGGGAACTCCGGCAGATGGGCTGATGATAACGGTCCCTGGCAGGATGGAGGCATCTTTTTCCACTTCCCTGCCGTCCGCAAATGGGTAGCCATATTTTTGGCGTTTCAGTCTCAAACATTCCATAGCGTCGATGGAACCGGGCAACCCATTCAATTCCAAGATGCAGTCTCCGATGGTACTGTTCGCATTGTCGCCGCGCAAGTGAATGTAACCGGCCCGGGCAACCAAACCGTGACCTTGGCCAATACCGGCAGTCATGCCATTGACCTTATAGATTGGGCGATTTTGGACGGTCTCAAGCGCAAACAAATTTTAAAAGGCATGATTGGCGCCGGAGAATTTCGTACCATACCGATTAACGGAAAGGAGGCACAATTCTCCGGCCAAGGGGGTATCATTTCTTTACTCAACCAAAACGGGATGAAGATCGCCGGGGTGGCTTACACCAAGGAAGATTGCCGGAAGAGCGGTTGCACGATTGTATTTTAGTCCAAGTAAATCAATCGCCCAGCCGTTTACGGCTGGGCTCGATGTTTAAAATCATCCTAACCCCGCGTCCAAAGGGAAGGGTTTACTGCTTAAATAGTAGTTTTGCGACACTCCCAACCGGCAGGGCGTTGAAGGTGGCTGGGGAAGCGGTTGGCAAGTTGCTCTTAATGAATCGCTCTCTTGTGATGTTTACCGCCCATTACGTCATTGACATCATTAATCGTGACAAAAGCGGTTTCATCGATTTCGTGGACGATCTGTTTCAGTTTGGCCACTTCCAAACGGGTGACTACGGAGTAGATCAAGGTCTTAGGGGTATTGGTATACCCGCCGGTCGCCTCCAGTACGGTGGCTCCACGGCCCAGGCGGTACATGATCGCCTCCCGAATCGCATCCCCTTTTTTCGATACGATCCAGGCGGCCTTCTCCTCATCAAGCCCCCGGATCACCACATCAATCATTTTAAAAGCGATAAAGTAGGCGATCAGGGAATACATTGCCTTGTTCCAACCGAAGACAAAACCGGCGCTGCTCAGGATGAAAAGGTTGAAAAACATTACAATCTCGCCCACCGAGAAGCCGGTCCGCTTGTCCAGGATCACCGCGACAATCTCTGTCCCATCGAGCGATCCGCCGGTCCGGATGATCAGCCCCACCCCGATTCCCAATATCACGCCGCCAAAGACCGTAGCCAGCAAAACATCCTTGGTCAAGCCGGGAACGGGGTGCAGGATGGTGACCCAAAAAGATAATGAAACTACTGCAAACAGGGTCGATATGACGAAAGACTTGCCAATCTGTTTATAACCCACCCAAAGAAAGGGCAGGGTCAAAACCGTAATCAATATTCCCAGCGGAATCTTGGTCAAATAGCTCGTGATAATGGAGATGCCAATGACTCCGCCGTCGATGATATCATTGGGCAAAAGAAAAATCTCCAAACCGAT
>DASVMB010000410.1:0-5371 GCA_036384575.1 Bacillota bacterium | reverse complement strand
ATTCGTCGCTGTTTGCGGGATCTGTTATTCCCTTATTAAGGCTCTAAATAAAAAGGAAGTGGAATACTAATGCCTAAATCACTCAGCATGCTGCTTAAAAACAGCTTTGCCTGGTTGATCAGTATTATTGTATTGATACCCTTTGCCGTAATGTTGGTGAACTCCTTCAAAACTAAAGAAGAATCATATTCAATGACCCTAAAACTACCGGCTGTTTTTCAGTTTCATAATTATATGACAGTTATTCAACAAGGCAATATTACTTCTTCGTTTCTGAATAGTTTTATGTACGCTGCAATATGTGTGGTGGTGGTGGTATTAACTTGTTCCATGGCGGCATTCGTAATCTCCCGCAATGAGACCAGGTTAAACAGATTTGTTTATTACCTTATTATCATGGGAATCATCTTACCCGTCAATTATGTTGCCCTGATGAAAGTGATGCAAGTGACTTTGCTTAATAATACCCGGATTGGCATTAGTCTTTTATATGCGGCTATGAATATTCCAATCAGTCTTCTCATTACTACCAGTTTTATTAACACAATCCCTAAGGAGCTGGATGAAGCGGCGATCATTGACGGATGCGGACCATGGAGTTTGTTTTCCCATATTATTTTCCCGCTATTAAAACCGGTGATGGTTACGGTTGGATTGTTGGGTTTTATGTCGGCTTGGAACGATTTTATGATGCCATTATATTATCTGAACAACTCGTCGAAATGGCCGATGTCACTGACAGTGTATGGTTTTTTTGGCGCCAGTATGCAGGCCCAAAGACAGTGGAACCTGGTCTGCGCCGATATTGTTTTAACCAGTGCGCCGGTTATCATCGTTTATTTATTGGGGCAGAAATACATTGTCTCAGGGGTTACCGCTGGTGCAATCAAGGGTTGAGTTTTTGATACTTAATGAATAAATGCACGTATGCTATTGGGGCCATGATTAAAGATAAAATTAACATTGCAATAAGTTGGGTTTCATGGTAAATTGATATCGTTAAAAGGAGGTGAAATGATGAACTCTCAGTGCTCAGTGAGTATGATTTTGAACCGGCTTTCCCATTATGTCTCGGCAATTTGTGATTTTCAAGTTTTCAAAGGGGGAAGTCTATCCAAAATTGAATACGTAAACTGAGCAAGTAATTTATTTTCCGAAAAACGATTACTTTAAAAGCGATTACACCCGGGAGATTACTTGCCCGGGTTTTGTTTTATGTACATAAACCGGTTTGGAACCGGTGGAACATGTACGATGATGTTTGGCAGGCTCAGAGAGAGGGTCTCGGGAGCGTGGCGAACCATCATCCGGAAACTGCCCGGGCTACTACTCAGGCAGATTTTTTATGCGCGTAAACGCACATATCTACGAATTTCCGGGTGGGAAGGAGAGCCATGATTGATATTGCTTTGAATGGTGTTGAGAAGTACTATGGAGCCAACCAAATCTTAAAAGGTGTTACCCTGGAGATTCAGGAGGGGGAACGGGTCGCCTTATTGGGGTTAAATGGAACCGGAAAATCCACAATCTTCAAGATTTTGGCCGGAACCGAGGGCTGCGACAAGGGAGAAAGGATACTCCGCAAGGGGATATCCATTGGCTTTTTGGAACAGATCCCCCTGTATGCTGAGGGGTATACAGTCCGGGAAGTGCTATATTCGGCGTTTCAAGATTTGTGGGCGGTTCGTGATGAGATGCTGCGTTTGGAAAAGCTGATGACCGATAATCCAACCGAAGAGGTTCTCAAAAAATACGGTAGACTTCAGGAATTATTTGAGTCGTGCGCCGGTTATTCGATTGAGGAGCGAATTAATCGGGTTTCGCAGGGGATGAAGATTGATCAGGGTTGGTATGACCAGGAGTTTAATTCCTTGAGCGGCGGAGAGAAGACCCGGGTGAAACTGGCCCAATTGATGCTGGAGTCCCCAAAGGTTCTTTTGCTGGATGAACCCACAAACCATCTTGACCTGGGTACCATTGAGTGGTTGGAGAATTTTTTAAAGGATTACCCGGGGACTATTTTTGCCATTTCACACGACCGCTACTTTTTGGATAAGCTCGTCACCCGGGTGCTGGAGCTGGTGAACGGTCAAATTGATAATTACCAAGGAAACTTCACCGAGTATCTCCGGGAGAAAGAGGAAAGATATCAAAACCAGCTGAAACGTTATGAGGCGGAACAAAAAAAGATTGAACAGCTTGAGGCGGCTGCCAAACGGATGCATGAGTGGGCGAAGGTGGCGGATAACCCCGCCATGCACCGGCAGGCATTCAGCATCGAAAAACGGATTGAGCGGATGGAAAAGACGGAAAGGCCGCCTGCTGTTAAGGGGATGAATAACCGCTTCACCGAAAAGGATTTTTCCGGCGAAATGGTGCTTGTGACCGAACAGGTAACCAAGGCCTATAACCAAAAAACAATCTTGGACGGTTGTGAGCTGACGGTCCGCAAAGGAGAGCGTGTGGCCGTTTTTGGCGATAATGGATCGGGGAAATCGACCTTATTAAAGATTCTCGTCGGTGAGCTCTCCCCGGATTCCGGAACGGTCAGGATTGGCGCAAGTATTCGGTATGGCTACTTGCCGCAGTCAGTGAGTTTACCGGATCCGGCAGCCACCATCCTGGAGATGGTTCGGAGGGAACTGCGGGAAAGCGAATATCAGGTCCGGCGTACTTTGGCAAAGTTTAACTTTCGCAATGAGGATGTCCTGAAAACGGTGGGGAATTTGTCGGGAGGGGAAAAAACCCGGTTGAAATTGTGTTTGCTTATGCAACAGGAGCTTAATTTACTTTTGTTGGATGAGCCCACCAATCACCTGGATATTGCCTCCCGCCTGTGGCTGGAAGAAGCGTTGACGGATTTTCAAGGGGCGATGATCTTTGTTTCCCATGATCGGTATTTTGTGAACCGGTTTGCGACCCGGATCGTTGAATTGAGTCAAGGCCTGATCAGCGAATTTGCCGGTGATTATGAATTTTATAAGCTTAAAAAGGCCGAGGCCTCGGCTCAAAAGATAACCCAGAAACCGGAAAAGCAGAAATCGCCGCAAAATTTGCCAAAGGGTCTTTCCCGAGCGGAACAACCGGACTTACGAAAGCTAGAGGCCGATATTTCAGCATGGGAAGCTCAGATGGCGCTCTTGGATGAGCGGATCCGGCTCGAAGAAAACAATTACGAACGATTGATGGTGCTTGCCAAGGAACGGGAAGCGATCGAGAGTAAAATCAATGATCTATATGAACAGTGGTTTGAATTCCACGATTAATTGATTGTCAAAAATTTACCCATAAAGAAGTAAATCTGTTATTCGGGTCGAAATACCTAGCATAAAATCTGGACCGGCATTTAATCCGGAAAATCCGTTTCGAAAAGAGGCTGACCCATGAAGGTGTTATTTATTGGCGGTACCGGTGTCATCAGTGAAGGGGTATCCCGGGTGGCGGTTGAACGGGGAGTCGATCTGTATTTACTCAACCGCGGGCAGCGTAATCTGCTTTTTCCGAACGGTGCCAAACAGATTCAGGGAGACATCAGGGAACCGCAAAGTATCTCCGAAATACTTCGGAATCACCATTTTGACGTGGTCGTTGACTGGGTTGCCTATAATCCGGAGCACGTACGAACCGACATTGACCTATTCCGGGATCGGGCCGACCAATATATTTATATCAGTTCGGCATCGGCCTATCAAAAGCCGGTGATGGATTACCTGATTACCGAGTCGACTCCCCTGGCCAACCCCTATTGGCAGTACTCCCGCGATAAAATCGCCGGTGAGGAGTTATTGATGAACGAATACCGGAAAACGGGTTTCCCGGTGACGATTATCAGGCCTTCGCTCACGTATGGCCTGAGTATGATCCCGGCCAGCGTCAACAGTTGGCAAAAACCGTGGTCGCTGATAGACCGGATCCGGAAGGGCAAAAAGATCATCATCCCCGGTGACGGGACCTCCTTGTGGGTGATTACCCATAACACCGATTTCGCCAAAGGCATTATCGGACTTTTTGGAAACAGGCGTGCCTTTGGTCAGGCTTTTCAGATCACTTCCGACGAGGTACTTACCTGGAATCAAATTTACGAAGAGATCGGAAGGGCTGCTGGCGCCAAAATCAACCCGGTCCATATTACCTCCGACTTTTTAGCGGAGGTGATCCCCGACGCCCGGGGCAATCTTATCGGAGACAAAGTGCAGAGCGTGGTTTTTGACAACAGCAAGATTAGACGATATGTCCCCGGATTTTTCGCCACGATACCCTTTGCCGAGGGGATTCGTAAGACGGTTCAATGGTTTGAAGCCCATCCCGAGTTTTCAGTCGTCGACGAGGCTTGGGATCATCTGATGGACCGGATTATTGAGGAATATGAGGCGGCACTCACCACCGTCAAAGCTAGAATTATCAGTACTTGAATTTTATAATATTTCTAACGGTGATAGTGTCGATCATGAATTTTTTGGCCAATCCGGAAAGGCTAATAATCAATTAAAACATATGGTGGAATGATATTTGGTTTTTTTCACACTTCGAGCGCGCGTGGGCGCACTTCACTTTTCACAATTCTTAACCTGGAGGCGATTTGCTTGCACCCATTATTACAATCTTTATCAGTCGGTCAGGTGACCCTGGCCAACCGCCTGGTGATGCCACCCATGGCTACGTCCAAGGCGAATCCCGACGGCCGGGTGAGCCGGGCGCTTTTGGATTATTATGACGAAAAGTCCTCAGGAGGTTATGTTCCGCTGATCATTGTAGAACATAGCTACATCAAGCCGGAAGGGAAAGCCGGTCAGGGTCAACTTTCCGTGGCGGATGACGCGGTTATTACGGGTCTACGGGAGTTGGCCGAGGTCCTTCACAAAAACGGCTCCAAGGGGATTATTCAAATGAACCACGCGGGCAGCGCAGCGAAGGAAGAAGTTATCTGCACCAAACCTGTTGGTCCTTCGGCAGTGGCCCATCCCCGTGGCGGAGCCATCCCCCGCGAACTGACACCGGAGGAAATTGGAGAGTTGGTTACCGCCTTCGCAGCCGCTGCCAGCCGGGCCAAGGCGGCTGGATTTGACGGCGTGGAGATCCATTCGGCCCATGGTTATTTACTCAATCAATTCTACTCGCCCCTCACTAACCGCCGGACCGACGAATACGGCGGGGAACTTCTCAACCGGATCCGGATTCATCTCCATGTTATTGCTGCGATCCGGGCGGCAGTCGGAGAAGATTTTTTGGTTCTATTGCGTCTGGGGGCTTCGGATTATACTGCAGGCGGAACGACGGTGGAGGACAGTCAGATTGCAGCCGGAGAATTTGAAAGAGCCGGGGTGGATATCCTGGATATCTCGGGAGGTTTCTGTAGCTATAGTGTCCCCGG
>DASVMB010000409.1:0-7235 GCA_036384575.1 Bacillota bacterium | reverse complement strand
AAGAACGTTGGGAGAGGGGAGAATTGTAATATCATGAGGCCTATGTCCGGGAGCTCCCCGGACCCCTGCTATATCTCCTCCCATCCGCGGTTGGAGTAGGAATACTTGATTTAACTAGCCACCGCCTCCGTTACGGTGGCCTTCTCGGGTGGTTTAATTGGCCGACGGCGCGGCTTGTTAACAAGTCGCACCGTCGGCAAGCAGGAATTACCCAAGAAGACGGCTACATGGACGCGTGCATATGTGTACGCGCTGTAGTCGTCTATTATATCGCGAAGCACTCCGACGGCGTTTAAATTTTTAGGAGCATAACTGTTTTTTAGCTATCTGGCTAGTCCTTCGTTTCCGGACTCCATGGAAGGAGTCCGGGCGCCACTGCGAACTCTTTGGAGTTCGACTTTTCGAGGATGAAAAATAGCGGTCGCACTTCGGGTGGACTTATTGATCGAGAAATTCAGCCATGCTTTTACGCACTTCTTCCATAACCGGCAAATCATCACTTTGTTCCAGTTTAATTCCCAGTTGCTCACAGACGTCTTGATAGAGGAAGAAGCTTCTGTCCTGCGATACCAATAGCTTGGCGGGTAATTTTTGAATGTTCTGAATCTGGTTGATAAGCATATCCAGGCATTTATATCCTTCGGTCTTTATATCTTGAAACATTTCATTGCCGAGAATAATTCCTTGTTCCTCCTCGATCAGCAGGGAAACTAAAGGGAAATAAGGCCGACCCTTCTCCTTGATCGGCGTCGGGAAATAAAAAACGTCGGCTTCCAGGACCAGTCCCGGCTGAATTTTTAAAGAACGCAGCCTCTTCAACATGAGCTCATCCACAATCTTAAAGGAGCAGTAGTTGGTTGGTTCGGGATCGATCTTTTGATATTCATCCGTCCAGTTAATGGAGTTCTTATCAATATGGGGTCTGCGAATGAGGAAATGGTTATGCGATGGATCACCGAAATCAACTTGGTTACGCCGTTTGCGTAAACAAACATCCAATCCCTGTTGAAAAATATAAGTAAGGAAACGGCATTGATGCGCTTCTAAAAACCATGGGTAATAACCCGGTTCATAACTGCGAAAGACCGGCCACTGGTTGTGCCCTCTATATTTCAACTCCAATTCCTTAATAACTGATAGATCATCTGCATCCAGCATTTGCCGATCCTCAAAGGAACCCATCAAACACTTTTGGCCGAACATCTTATCAAAATCATCCACTTTAAGCGCCGAATCGGCCAATTGATAGAGGGTATTCAGCCCCGCGGGTCCCAGATAGGCCCCCAGCGCCAAGTGATCTCCGGCGGCTCCCATAATGCAACATAAAGCAATCTCCTTCAATCAACTCCAAAAATAGGATGCTTCGATAATATGTGATAATTGTAGAAGATAAACATTGGGAAATCAAGTATCCTTTCGAAATGAGATTCTCTTAAATACAATTTCAATCCTGTCCAAGAAATCCTTCTTGTCCCCTATAATAGCTGTGTTATAGGGGGTATTGGGCCCTTGAAACTAGGTTATGGTAAAATGAAAGAAATATAGGCGGTAAAACTATGAATGATCAGAGGAGGTGCGCCATGAATTTCAAAGATAAAATCTGTGTCATCACCGGCGGAGCTAATGGCATCGGCAAGTGCCTCGTCAGAGAGTTTTCCCAAAAAGGAGCCAAGGTGGCGTTGGTCGATCTGGACCGGGCGGCCGGGGAAAAAGTCTTGGCCGAGATTCGGAATGGCGGCGGTGAAGGACTCTTTTACTGCGGCGACATCGCCGAAAAGGAAGTGCTGTGGAATTTCGCGGCTAAAGTCATCGCGACCTTCGGCCGGGTCGACTATTTGATTAATAATGCCTGCCTGAGCCGGCGAGGCATCATCTCCGGCTGCGACTATGAGGACTTCAATTACGTCTTAAAGGTCGGTGTTACGGCCCCCTACATGCTGGCCAAATTGTTCCGGGATCATTTCGCACCGGGCGCAGCCATCGTTAATATCTCTTCCACCCGTAGCCTGATGTCGCAGCGGGATACCGAGAGTTATACAGCAGCCAAGGGAGGCATCGCTGCACTGACCCACGGGCTTGCCATCAGCCTTACCGGCAAGGTCAGGGTCAATAGCGTCAGTCCCGGCTGGATCGACGTCCGGGCCAATAATGATCCGGATTATGAAAAGAATCACAGCCTGGCAGACAAGCATCAGCATCCGGTCGGCCGGGTCGGCAGGCCCCTCGACATCGCCCGGGCCGTGATGTTCCTGTGCGATGAGGAGAACGGGTTCATTACCGGTCAGAACCTCACCGTTGACGGGGGCATGACGAAATTGATGATCTATAGCGGTGATGAGGGGTGGGACCTCACCCCTTGATTCCCCGTCGACAATAGAGCTAACTTCCATAACCTTTATCAGAATTCAAGCTTTCCTCGATCATCGCCTTCAAGAACCACCCCAGTCGTGACCCGTTTCCCAGCCCGGCGGATTTTGCGATTACCAGAAGGTTGCAAGAGGCCGGAGAGATCTTGAATATCAGGGTCTTGGATCATCTTGTGATCGGGGAGGGGAGGTTTTATAGTATGAGGGAGAATGGAAGTTTGAAGGGTGAGGTGTGAAGTTTGAAAAGAGATAGGGGAAAAATGCGTGGGCTTGCTCGCTCATCGACGTGTTTTTTTATATAACAATTTTTAACCCCGAAATGGTCAACAGGGAGGTTGACCACGCGGCCTCGATTCCGGACGAATCACGGCCGTCGACAGGCAGAATCACCCAAGAAGACGGCTACATGGAGGTAGGCGTCTGTAAAATCGCGAAGCATTCCGACGGCGTTCAGGGATGAATGCCGATATCAGGGGGTACCCGGGGGCCAAGCCCCTGGGCCGGTGGGTTCCAAGGGATTGCTGGTCCAATCCCTTGGCCCTAGGGGGGCGGGGGAGTGGGCTCGCGAACTTTGTTCGCGCCGTCCCCCGTCGGCCTCGAAGCTGGCTCTCATACAACTATTCATCATAGATCACCCAAAATCATGGTAAAATGAAACAGTACGGGGAACGAAGATACATACCCAAACCCCGGATTTGAGGAGATCGAATTAATGAACGACATCGCGAAATTTCTTAAAAAATTGCAACAGTATCATCTCCCCTCCGTCTTCAACCCTTGGTCCGACTTTGATCCGGAGTTGGACATCAGTCCTGCAGCGCCGGAGATCCGTAGCGCTCAGTTGCAACAATATCTCAAACTGCGGCTGAATAAGGTTCGCTACCTCTTTATCGCTGAGGCCGTCGGCTACCAGGGCGGCCGGTTCTCCGGCATTCCCCTCACCTCCGAGCGTATCCTGCTGGGCCATCATCCCCGGGTCCGGCCGGAGGCGGTCATCGGCACCCAAGGGATCCGGACCAGCAACCCTGCGTGTTTCCGCCTCAACCCGACCGAACAGGCTCAGGGAATGGCCGAGCCGACGGCTACCATCGTCTGGGGAACCCTGCTCGGGCGCGGCCTTGATCCGGAGTCCTTTGTATTTTGGAACATCTTCCCCTTTCATCCCTACAAACCGAAAAGCACCGGCGGCTTTTTGAGTAACCGTACTCCCAGCCCGGCCGAGCTTGAGTGCGGCGCCGAGTTATTCAAGGAATTTCGCAGGCTTTTCCCTAAGGCCCGGATCTTTGCTGTCGGCCGTCAGGCCGATCTAACCTTGCAAAAAATGGGCCTCGTCGCCACCCATCTGCCGCACCCGGCCAACGGCCACGCCAACCAATTTCGCGCAGCAGTAGGGGAGGATATAAAAAGTTCAAATTGAAAAGGGTAAAGTTAAAAGTTTTTGGGTAACTGATAGGGTATAGATTAAAGGAGGAAATTCAATGAAACTGAAAACATCCTTCTTGAGTTTCGCTTGTTTATTACTTCTTGGTTCCTTACTTTCTCCATATTCCCGGGCTTGCACCATCTTTAGCGCTCAAGGAGCAACCACTCACTATTTTGCCAGCAATGAGGACTGGACCATGACCGATCCCGCGATGCATGTCGTACCGTCCAAGGACGGAAATTACGGGTACATCGTGTTCGGGTGGGCCTCGTTGTTACCCCGGTATCCCCAAGGCGGGGTGAACGAACACGGGTTATGCCTGGATTGGGCGGCGTTATCACCCCAATCCTTCAAGGCAAATCCAAGCCGGAAACAGTTAAACGAAGATATAATCTACAAAATACTGAGGACCTGCAAGAATGTGGATGAGGTCGTTCGCCTGGTGGAACAGTACAATTGGGCGCAGTTTGCGGAGGAACATTTACTGGTCGCGGATAGCCAAGGAGACTCCTGTGTGATTGAATGGAGCGACAACAATTACAAATTCCTGCGTAAAGATAAACCCTATCAAGTCATCACGAATTTCAGTCTTGCAAACCCAAAGATCGGCTGGTATCCCTGCCAGCGTTTTGATACCGTGGACGGGTACTTGAAAAAGGCGCCGACCCCGGAGATAGGTGTGGAGACAGTCAGGGATTTATTGAACAAGTCTCATCAGGAAGGCCAGTATCCGACGGTTTATTCTTATATTGTGGATCAGAAATCATTGAATGTCTTTGTCTATTACCGACATGATTATTCCAAACCGTTTCAATACAACTTTTACGAAGAAGTAAAAAAAGGGGAGCATAGAATAAGGATTTACTAGCCTCCGTCCCCGGTAGAGAAGTTTCGGCAAGCCGTTTCCGGAATATTCCCTTAATGAATGAAATACCATCGCAGGACCAAATGCCAAGGGTGCGGTGAAGGCTTTTGATACGGCGGACGAGGGCCAAGGAATGGTTATGTAGTGATTGATCCCCTTGCCGGATTGTGGGGTAGTGGATTAAAGCGAAGCCAATTTCGGAGGTAGTCAATTCGTTATAAAAATGTCTGTCATAATCCTTGACAAACCTTGTAAAACTTGATAATATACTTAAAAATATCAAATGCGTTGATAGGGAAAACACGCCTCGACGTGGTACTACAGAGAGCTGTTGCTTGCTGAGAGACAGCGTGCCGGGCAGGTTGTGAACTCACCCTTGAGCAGTCAGCTGAAAACCGCGGTCGTCGTTAGGGCGGATGCGGCAAGTAAGTGTGAACGGGTTTCTCGCCGTTATCACGAGAGGGCATTCGTCATATGACTGATGTCGTAAGAAGAGGGTTCATGCGTATAAACACGCATGTATCAACAAGAGTGGTACCACGAGGGCATAAGGCTTTCGTCTCTTGCAGAAATGCAGAGGGACGAAAGCTTTTTTTATACCTAACCCCGCGTCCCATAGGACGCGACCCTTCCCTTATGAAGCGGATATAGTCGCTGATTCAAAGGGAAGGGTAATCCCGGCCTATGTCGCCAAAAATTCTATTTTTAATACTTAAACCTGTAAGCCCGCGGTAAAGATTGATTAGGAGGATGATTTTGATGAAACTTGCATTTTCGACCCTTGGTTGTCCCGATTTTAGCTGGCCGGAGATTTACTCGATGGCCAAGGATCTTGGTTTTGACGGTGTAGAGATCCGTGGACTCGGTGAAGAGATCTTTGCCGTCAAGGCGCAGCCTTTCACCGAAAGCCAGTTACCGCAGACCCAAAAGAAGCTTGCCGAGTTACATCTGGAGATCCCCTGTCTCTCCTCCGGGTGTTGCCTGAAGTTTACCGGAAATGCCGAGCATAACTGCGAAGAGATCATGGAATATATCACGCTCGCCGCAAAGCTCGGCACTCCTTATATCCGAATTCTGGCCGATCTTGATCCGCAACCGGGCGGCGAGGTCGATGACGGGGTGGTTCTGGCAGCCCTCAAGCGGCTGATTCCGATGGCCGAGGCTAAGGGTATCACGCTATTGGTGGAGACCAACGGTGTATACTCCAACACCGACCGCCTGCGAAGATTGCTCGACTCTGCAGCCAGCGATGCGGTGGCCGCCCTGTGGGATGTTCACCATCCCTACAGATTCGGGGGCGAGACACCCGGCAAGACCGTACAAAACCTGGGCGCCTATATAAAGTACGTCCATGTCAAGGATTCGGTAGTGGAGAATGGCGCGATCCGGTACCGCATGATCGGGGAGGGAGATCTGCCCATTGACGAGATCATGCTGGCGCTGCGATCCATCAACTACGAAGGCTATATCTCACTGGAATGGGTCAAGCGCTGGGCCGCGGATCTTAGCGATGCGGGCATTGTCTTTCCGCATTTTGCGAACTTCATGAGCCGTTACACTGAGAAAAATACCGCCAAGAGCCATCTCTACGATAATATGGCCAGAACCGGGAAATACGTTTGGGAGAAGGATACTTTAATCGACCTCACATTTCCGCAGGTCCTTGACAGGATGGTTGATGAATTCCCCAACCAGTATGCGTTTCGCTATACCACCATGGATTACACCCGGACTTATTCCGAGTTCCGGGATGATGTCGATACCTTTGCCAGGTCCCTGATCGCTTTAGGCGTCAAACCCGGGGATCATGTAGCCATTTGGGCCACCAATGTCCCTCAGTGGTACATCACATTTTGGGCCGCCACCAAGATCGGCGCAGTTTTGGTCACAGTGAACACCGCCTATAAGATTCATGAGGCCGAATATTTGCTCCGCCAATCCGATACGCATACGCTGGTGATGATCGATGGTTACAAGGACTCCGATTATGTAGGGATTATCAAAGAGCTATGTCCGGAACTGGCAAGCGCCGAGCCTGGAAGACCGCTGCATATGAAACGTTTACCTTTCCTACGCAACATTATCACTGTGGACTCAAGACAAAAAGGCTGCCTGACATGGGATGAAGCCGTCGCCATGGCGGGGAGCGTCCCCGTTGAAGAGGTCTACCGGCGCGCGCTTTCCATCAATAAGCATGATGTTTGCAACATGCAGTATACCTCGGGAACTACCGGTTTCCCGAAAGGCGTTATGCTCACTCACTACAATGTGGTGAATAACGGCAAATGCATCGGCGACTGCATGGACCTTTCCACAGCCGACCGGATGATGATTCATGTGCCGATGTTTCACTGTTTCGGAATGGTCCTGGCCATGACCGCTTCGATGACCCATGGCGTCACCATGTCTCCGATACCTTACTTTTCTCCAAAACAATCGCTCGCCTGCATTAATAAGGAGAAGATCACCTGTTTCCACGGGGTTCCTACCATGTTCATCGCCATGTTGGAGCATGAGGATTTCGTAAAGACCGACTTCTCCCATATGAGGACCGGCATTATGGCGGGGAGTCCCTGTCCGG
>DASVMB010000408.1:0-9129 GCA_036384575.1 Bacillota bacterium | reverse complement strand
GCTGGTGCTGATGATCCCCCAGAATATCATGTGGGGTGGGACCATCGCCGTGCTGCTCGCCACTTTGTTGGGTTTAGGGAAGCTGACGGGCAACAGTGAGACCATTGCCATGCGGGCCGGGGGAATGAGTTTTCGGAAAGTGGCTACTCCAGTGCTGCTCATCGGGCTTTCTGTCAGTATCTTGGGGGTATTGCTCAATGAGTACGTGGTGCCGTTATCGTTCCGTATTGCCGACGATATGCAGGCCAAATTGATGTCTCAGGAGCTTCGGTCCACCATCTATAACTTCAGTCTAAATCTGTATGAGAACGACGGTAATCTTAAGAAATACATTTATGCCTACAAATACGATCCGCAGTTGCAGCAACTGCAAAAGGTGATTATTGTAGAAGCCGATCATGGGCAACTGCTCCGGACGATTGAGGCCGAGAAGATGGATTGGAACGGTGACAGCTGGTTTTTTCAGCGGGGCCGGATCAATGAGTTGGGGAAGGGAAGTTTATATCCGATCACCGTGGATCGGGCCAAGGTGAGATACCCGTTGAACTTGACACCTTCCGATATCGAACAGCGTCAACTTCCTCCGGAGGAACGCAGCATTTCTGAATTGAGCCGGTATATCAAAAACGTGGTCAATCAAGGCCCTGAGAAGGCTAAACTCCTGATCTATCTGCATACCAAGTTTTCGATTCCCTTCGTCAGTCTGGTTTTTGCCCTTTTGGGGGTGCCGCTCGCTTTGCGGCCGCAGCGCCGTTCCAGTGCAGCCGGATATGGATTATGCTTCCTGTTCATTCTCGCTTGGTGGCTGCTTTATATGGTTGGCACCTCATTGGGCCGTGCCGGTACTATCAATCCGATCCTTGGTGCTTGGCTCGGCGACATTGTCTTGGCCGCGTATGGAGTATATGTTTTTACAACCGTAAAAATTTAAGTATATCATCCTATAAACCCCGGTTTGGGGAGGTCATATCGAACCTCGATTCAGAAATAAACCGATGCGGTTCCATTTTTAATTTGCTACCGAATTGGGGTTGAAGACAAACTTATGTGTTGGAGTTTATGATGTTTGGCATACTCATTATTATGATTATGATCGCCTTTGGCGGATTCATCGCGCTCTTGGGCGACCGGGTCGGTATGAGGGTTGGGAAAAAACGCCTCAGCCTATTCGGATTGCGCCCCAAGTATACCTCGATGATTATTACTGTTTTGACTGGTTTTTTGATCGCCGGAGGCACCCTCTTAATCCTCACGGCGATGTCGGAGTATGTACGTACCGCCATCTTCGAATTGAATGCCATTCGCAATAAAGTGGTCTCGCTCACCAGGGAGTTGGGTTTAAAAGAAAACCAGTATAACCAGTTACATCTAAAATTGCAGGATGTGGCTGCCCAGCGTAATTTGGCCGAGGATAGGTTGCGAAAGACTCAAGCGCAATACAGTCAAGCAGAGCTTAACCTCCAGTCAAGAAAAGCGGAGCTTGCCGCGGTGCAGGATCGTTTAAAGAGTTTGACCAGGATGAATCATGATCTAACCAATCAGAACTCCAGTTTGACTTTACAGGAGGCCCGTCTGAATCAGCAGATCCAAAACCTTGAGGGATGGATGAAAAGCCTTGAGGAACGGAACAAGGTAATGCTCGATCAGCCGCTTCTCTTCTATGTCGGGGAGATCATGACCGCCAGGGTGGTTGAACCAGGAATCCCTAAAGACAAGATTCTATCCTCCGTAGTGGAACCCATGTTAAATGAGGCCAATGATTTAGCACTAAAGCGAGGTGCGCGGATTCCGGGAAAGAAAGATGTGGCTTTACGGAGTTTGCCGCAGCGGATCTCGGAGATCTGCGATCAACTGGCGACTTTAACAACAAAATCGGTATTACGGGTTGTTGTCGACAAGAACTCGACCGGTGGTGAACCAGCCACCGTCAATCTGGAACTCTATCCTGATCGGCTCATCTTTCGGGATGGGGAGATCATTGAGGAAAGTCAGGTTTCCGCAACCGCTTCCGAGTCGGAATTGCGGGACCAGTTGATCGGGTTATTGCTGTTAGCCAATAACAAGGCGATCGAGAAGGGGATAATTACGGATGGTAGTAATCTGCGGGATCTTGTCTCCGTCTCCGAGGTGGCTCAGATCATTAATCGGATTAAAGACCATAAAACGGGAAACTTCAAGGTATGTCTGGTAGCTGCGGCTGATCTGTACCGGGTGGATGCTTTTAAAGTGAAATACCTTTTGGTGTCTAAGGAGTGAATTTCAATTTCTTACACCGTACTTGCAGTGGACCCGGGAAATTCAAAATTCGGAATGGCTGTGGTCAATGATGAAGCGATCGTATTTAAGCGAGTAATCGTATCTACAGATCGTTTGATGGCGACCGCCACTTCATTATGCAGTGAGTATCCGATCGACTCGGTGATCGTGGGCGATAAAACCAATAGTAAACAGGTGCGCCGGAGTCTGGCCGCTCTCGGCCTACCGCTAAAATCCATCGATGAGCACAATTCAAGCCGGGAAGGGCGTAACCGTTTTTTGAAGGACCATACAAACGGCTTGGCACGTTTAATTCCTATTGGGCTTCGGTCTCCGGATCGGCCTTTCGATGATTATGTGGCAGTAGTTCTCGCGGAACGTTTTTTTCGGCTTCGGAATCAAGGAACCTCGGCCTGTGTTGAATAGGATTCAAGCAAGAGGAAGGATCGAATGATTCAGACTCGTTTTATGTCATTGTTGAGGTTGGGGGTTTGGATCGGCATACTCGCGGGTCTGACCTGTTTCCCAAATTTTGCCGTTTTTGCTCAGACGGACCCGAGTGCCATGGAGTCCGAGGGATGGGTTTATCAGGATCTGGAGTTATTAGTTAGTGCCGGACTAATTAGTGCGTACCCTTCCGAATGGATCCGTTCCGGTAATCTACTCTCGCGGTATGAGATTGCGTATTATCTAAAACAAACGGTGGTCCAGGGGTTGGATGCCTCGTCCCCTGGGGTAATCTCACCTCAAATTGCGGAAGCCCTCCAACGGTTGATGTTGAGATTCCAGGAAGAATTGGCTGATCTTGGCATCTATGCAAAAGATATTCATCAGGTGACCCCCAATCTTTCATCGGCAGTTATTCCTAATGACAGTTACCAGGATCTCGATATCCTCCTCGGGAAAGTGGACAAACCCGGTCAACCGTTTTACTACCTCGGACAGTACTATGATGAAGCGCAACGAAAGTCGTTCTTTTTTATTCCCGAAATCTACGTTCAAGGCAAGGTTACAAGGCTTTTAGAGGGACCGGGCGACTCCCTTAGCACTCTATATCAACCGCAAGTAGGCGATGTCAGTTCGTTTTTAGTGGTCAAAGGGACGCTGCCTGATGGCCGGGAATCTTTGAAGGGTTATTATTTATTTCCCCTACAGGGGGATGCTGTGAATTCATTCTCCGGGAACCAATCCGCCAATTATGGCTTGCTACTCAGTTTACTGAATGAAGTCAATCAAATTGGCCGGATCGATACGCTATGGCGCTATGACGGATTGATGAACCTAGACGGATACCTGAAACAAAGGCTTGATCTGCAAAATCAAATCTTCGGCGGTACCATAGATCAGGGCCTCCAAATCGGGAGTCTGCTGATTTCAACCAATAACCCGTCCAATAAGCGGAACTACGACCTTAATGGTTTTGGGCTCCCGTTCAAACATCAATTCCCCAATATGGGGAGTTCCGAGGTGGATTTAGATCTACTGGAAGGTAAAAGCTTACAGGCTTGGCAAATCAATATTCAGGGTTCGATGAATCTTTCCCCGCAGGCTTCAATTTATGGCGGATTGGATCTATTATACCGGGATATGAACCACGGTGAGGAGAGCGTTTTGCCCTCCGATACCAAGGCCAGCGCCGGTTTATCTTATCATTTAAATGACGATTGGACGATTTTATCATATCAATCCCTGATAAATTCGGAGTTGAATCCGAAATGGCTTAGTACGACCTCATTCGGGGTGGAATACAACGATTGGGTTACTTTATGGCTTGCCTATCAGTTTCTCAAGTTCGATGACCCGGTAATTACCGGAGCTTTATCTTTCCGTTTTTAGGGCTTTTTCACGGAGGGGGTCTTGGATTTGCTCAGGCGGTATTTCCATCTTTTATTGATGATTGTGTTATTGACGGTTTTGGCCAATACAGGTCTGGTTCAAGCTGAATCAGACCCAATGAACGATTCACTTACCCCTCTTGAGCATCTTGAATCTTTGGAAAAGAATCTTATCGGCCAACCGGCCCGGGGCGGTTTGGTTGATCGTTTGGGGAGTATGGAGGAATTAATGGTAGGAAGGCTCCGGGAGGGATCTCTGAATGAACGCCTCGGGTATCTGGAGACACTGATCTATACCAATCAGCCGCATGATATCTCGTTACTCTATAAGTTGCAAGCACTGGAATGGGTGTTATACCGCTCGGAGACGGACGCACCTTTTATCGTTCGCCTAGAAAATCTGGAAAAGACGGTCTTCGGTACGGTTTATTCCGGGGCAGTAACCAAGCGCCTCGAAAGACTAATTGTCCAGGTTTTTCCCGAGGGAACAGTCAAGGGTCATTGGCTTAGCGTTCCCGAAGGTCTCTTATTTAAAGTCCGGGTCTTGAATGAATTAAGTTCAGTAAAGAACTATCCGGGGGATAGTTTCCAGTTTCAAACCACCGACACCTTGTCCTTCAATGGCTTGGTGATTTTCCCCAAAGGTGTTATCGGTAAAGGAGTTTTGAAGGAGATTCGACATCCGGACAATCTGGGTCGTGATGCCCAGTTAATGCTTGACTTTATTGAGCTTCGGGCATTAGATACTACCCCGGTGCCTGTATTTTATGGTTCAAAGGCCCTGGCCATGGATAAATCCCGTAGACTTGCGGTGGGAGCCAGTGCTGCCGGAATGATGGCCTTTGGACCCGGTGGGATCCTGTTGGGATTGATGGTTAAGGGTAAAGAAACGGTAATTCCGAAGGGGACCGAGTTCTATCTTCAGGTAAGGGAACCTGTCCGTATCTATACCATGGAACAATAGCATTTAGTGGAGGTGGCCCCATTATTATAAAGCTTAAAATCACCTCATATCTGATTTTCATTTCGATCTTTCTATTGATTGGAACGATGAGCTCCCCGGTTTTCGCCGCGGATCTTAATTCCGATCCATCGATTATCGATGAAGCTACGGCCGAACCTAATCCAACGGCCGATTCCTCAGCCGCGGGAAAATCTGGTAGAGTGGCTAAGGAGTCCACGTCTACCGGAGTGATCAAACTAGAGAACGATCAAATTCAGTTGGTCGCCGCCCGAGTAAACTATGAAGGATCGGGCGGTATAGCGGAGGCAAGTGGAGATGTAATCTTGACCGTAAATCAATTCAATCTACGCCTGGAGACGGATCGATTGACTTATGATCCGGGTAACGGTGAGATCACGATTCCCGGTAAGGTGCATCTGGTTAGCGCTCAGGCTGATCTAATGGTTGATACCTTTCATTATAACGTGAAGACCGAGACCGGGACGGGAGGGGCGATTCACGGAACTATTCTTGATGTACCGCGTAATTTTTTGATCTCCGGAAAAAGTCTGCAGGTTCAAAATGGAGTCGTGACGTTCCGGGAGGCGGAGTTGACCCGTTGCATATATCCTACATCTGAATATGTT
Organism: Bacillota bacterium; assembly: GCA_036384575.1. Classification (GTDB taxonomy): domain Bacteria; phylum Bacillota; class UBA4882; order UBA8346; family UBA8346; genus DASVMB01. The sequence goes on along the minus strand of DASVMB010000408.1, from coordinate 3,448 downwards.
TTAATGGTTCGTCAGGCGAGTCTGGACAAGGATGTCCTTTATCTACACGGTATCTTCCTAAAATTCTTGGGGGTGCCTGTCGGATATTACCCCAGCTATAAGATAAAAACTGGGCAAGATGGGATTGAGAATCCACTCAGTCTTTCGCTTGGGTATAATACCGATGATGGAGTGGTTCTTAATTTTTCGGTTACACCCCAGCTCAATGATAATTTGGACTGGTCTGCCAACGGAACTCTTTCTTCCCAAGGAGATTCTTTGGTCGGAGCAGGTTTGGGGGTACATTTGAATGAGTATTTGGCGGACCGGGTGAATCTGGGGTATGATTTTCAAAAAAGTTCCTTTATTGTGTTCAACACTATCAACCTCAACTATCGCCATCCTCTCGCCAATCTAATGTTCAATTATGATCACTATTTTTATGGCGGTGATGATAACCTGAGTTTCTCCGTCGCCAGAGATGGGGGCATGATAGGGGCTCAATTGGATGGGATGCGAGAGTTTTCGTCCACCGCGGAGAATCAATTAGGATTGACAATTAACCGGAAGTTTCAGCGGGGATGGTTGGGTGACTGGCAATACGGGATTATGGCGCGGCATGTTTCCAAGTTGGATGAAACCGGCTATGAATACGGCGGGACTTACGGTGGGTACCATGTTGATTTTAGACCCAACCCCTATCTAACCTTGAGTTATTTGCGGCTTGATTCCTATTCCGGCGGGGATTACCGGGACTTTGAACCTAATCTCGGATCAAGCGGTATTTATAACATTAGTTTGCCCCTCAAGCAAAAGCTTACTTTGGGGATTGGAGGAACATACAACTTCACGGATGCGGCCTGGAAGTCCCGTATCTATCAACTGAATTATGCTTCCGACTGTTACTCCATTCAAGTGGGTTGGGATACGGTAACCGGTGCCTGGAATCTGACGCCGACGTTTAATTTTTGAGTCGGGCAAAATTAATGATATTGAGGTCATAAAATAGGGTTTCCAGGGGTACAATGGATTGATAGCAGTAGAAAAACCTTCCATCACATAGGGAAGGTTTTTTTGTTTGATTCGTATTTCTTAAGTTGCTTTCAATAAACCGAGTGTGAGCGTGATTAAACAAAAGGTAACTTATGCCGGTTACTGTTTAATGGGTGGATGGCAAATGGGTATAAATCAATAGAAGATGGGATTGGGTGAGTTGGAAAATCGGTTAAATGAGTTGAGCGGTTCGGAATGGCTATATTGGACCAATACTATTTATGAGACCAGCTTTCCTCCGGACTGTACCCATAATTTTCGTAAAATGCACGGGGCCATGAAACCACCGGAGTTTATGGCCGAGATTGTCAGTTTCTTCTCCAAAAGCGGCGAGACAATCCTCGACCCTTTCGCCGGCGTCGGCGGGACCTTACTGGGCGCCGAGTTGGTGAATAGAAAGGCCTTGGGTATGGAACTCAATCCTTGTTGGGTGGCGGTTTATCAGAATATCTGCCGGGAGTTTAAAATAAGTAAGGGCTCCCTGGTTACCTCCGAAGAGGCAGGTCAAGCCATCGGTTCTCAGATGTTGTTGGGAGACTGTTTTACGTTGATGACGGATATTGATGAGAATTCCATTGCCGCGATTATAACCGATCCGCCGTATGGTTGTCATCATGGCGCCACTGGATTTAAAGCCGAAACCCATTTTAACATGGAATCCGTGGATCCGCGCGATATCGGGAATTCCCGGGATTATCACGAGTATTTACATAAGATGAGGGTATTTGGGGCTGAGGCATACCGGGTCCTGCGGAACGGCCGTTATCTGGTAATGCTGATCGGGGACCGGTTATTTGAGGGGGAGTACCTTCCGCTTGGCTTTAAGGTGGCCGAAGTTTTACGAGAAGTGGGTTTTAAATGGAAGGGGATACGGATCTGGTGGAATAAGGCGACCCAACGTCCTTTGCGTCCATACGCCGTCAAAGCCTGCTTTATTCCAAACATTACCCATCAGACTCTTATTATTATGAGGAAAGAAACGGTACCCAAGGGGAAGATGAAACAAACCAAGTCCGGGTAAAAAAGATTTCACTTCTGGAAAGGAGGTTTCAGAAGTTGCCGGAAAAAGCATTTTTTGACAAACGACTCATTCAGGCTTGGCAAAAAGGATAGAACATGTTATAATGAATTTGCAACACGAAGGACCTACTTTGACATTCAACGCATGAACAAATGCGAGGTGCGGAAGATGGTCTTTAATCTTTCTCAGGAAGAAGTCCTGAAAGTTTGTAGTGTTTGCGATAAATTCATTAAAGAACGTGAAAGTTGTCGGGCGGATTCGGATATCAGGACTTTAAAGGAGCTTCGCCGCTGCAAGAAATGGGATGAGTATTTCGGCGGTTCATGCTTGTATCGTTAAAGCCCGGAGGGGCTTTTTTTCATGGATTTTCATTGCTTTTTATTTTTTTAACGGGCTCGTGGCTCAGTTGGGAGAGCGCTGCGTTCGCATCGCAGAGGTCGAGGGTTCGAATCCCTTCGGGTCCACCAAATAAGAAATTCAAAACTCGTAGCAGATGCTGCGGGTTTTTTTATTGGGTTTTGAATTTCTTAAGTGTGAAGTTTGAATAAGGGTGAAAATAAAAGCAAAGTCTGAGCCTATTTCTACTACGGTATTTATCAGGCCCCTTACTTTGATGAGTATTTTTGGTGTTGATCAGTAGGAGGGGTTGAGAGTGATAATTTTCGTCAAACTGGCGCCCAATTTGTCGAAAAGGAAACCCTATCCTCAAAGACCGGGTGCTGTTTTAAGAGCTTTATTTTGGCTTCTGAACAAAGCCGTCCTTAATGGATGGTTTTTTTATGCCAGCTTGAAGATAAAGGAGAAATTTGATAATATAGATGCATCCCCTCCGGGGGGATAGGATGTGTAAATGGTGGTGAATCAATTGGAAGGGCATCAACATAATAAAGAAATCATGGACCGGTTGTCGCGAATAGAGGGGCATATCCGGGGTATCAAAAAAATGTTGGAGGAAGAACGGCCTTGCGATGAGGTATTGATTCAGTTCTCCTCCGTCCAGGCTGCGCTCGCCAAAACCAGCAAGTTATTGCTCACTGAGCACTTTGACCATTGTATCATGGCGAACCTTAACGATAAAACGAAAGAGGAAGAGTTGCTGAGTTTCAAACGGGCCTTGAAAAAGTTCATGAAATAAATGTGATAGGTGATGGGCGATGTTGGATAGGTATTTTGACAGGAGTGATTTCATAAAGTTGACATCTACCGTCGTTTCCGGCATTTTTCTGGCCATCAGTTGGTCTGGTTGGCTAAAGGGGATTCTCCCTTTTGATCCGGCTTGGGTGGCGATTGTTCTAAGCGGTGCTCCCATTTTATATGTGGCTTTCGATGGAATTATCAAACGGTTTGATATTACCGCCGGGCTTTTGGTAAGCATTGCGCTCATTGCCGCGGCAG
>DASVMB010000407.1:0-12021 GCA_036384575.1 Bacillota bacterium | reverse complement strand
TCGGGCAGGCATGGACACACAACTCGCAAACGATACAGCGTTCTTTGTCAAACACAAGCTTCCAATCGGGAGCTGCGACAGAGAGTGCTTTAGGCTGGCATACCGCGGTACAGGAACCGCAATGGATGCAATTCGATTCGTCCATGACGATCTCTTTGCCGACCGGCTCGACCGTAACCCCCCGGCCTATCAGATATTCGATTCCCGCCTGGAGGTTAGCTTCGGTACCGTTTGAGATCTCCACCACCAGCTTGCCTACTTCTCCCGGAGTTATTTTAGCCTTGAGTATATTGAGTCCCAAGTCGTAATCTTTAACCAGGTGATAGGTTAATGGTTCTTCCGTCAATTCCGGAGGAAATGTGAGTACCATTTTCTTTTTAGGCATTTAGGTTAACCTCCTTATTCCGGATCTCAAGGGTATGGATTTGGTTAGAAAGGGGCAACCGCTCGACCGGCTTCGTCAGGGTAAAATGACCTGATGCAATCCGTTCCTTGAGTAATTCTGCAATCTCCCTGGCCTTTTCCAGCGAGGAAAGGGGCGCGGTAGAGACGCTTCTGCCGTTGATGGTGATCGCACCGGAACGCAGATCGGCGTAACTGACCTGACCGAAATTGGGCCGGGAACGTTTAGGTACGCTGTAATCAAAAATGGTGGTTTTGATATCGCGGTTGGAAACCGCAGTGTATTTCACCATCTCCTCGTCAAGAATAGGAATTGGGATCCCCACCCCCACATACATACTGACTCCGTAACGATCAAATACTGCCGCCCGGATGAAATCCCGGCTCATCTCCTTCATGTCGCCAATCAAGGCCAAGGTGCCGGCTCCACCCAGCGGTATGCCGTTCTCTGCCCGAGTTTGTTCGGGATTATGTTGCGTTCCCTGCCAAGCCACATAACCGGTGGCCCCTCCCAGCCAGATCCGGGTGCCGATCCCGATCGTCCGGTAAAACGGGTCATTCAATAACGGGCTTAATTCTCCGGCGCTGGAGTAAGTGGCCACACCCAGATTAGGAAGTAAGGTTCCCATGTAAGTATAGATCGTCCTGCCGGAAGAATTCACCGCTACACCGTAATTTTGGTAAGCGTTCCTGGGGTTAAAGAGATAAGCCTGGTTTAGATCGCTTAATTTGATAAAGGTCTGTATCTCTTTCCGGGGATAGCAATCGGTTCCATAAGAAGTCGCCCGGAGGGCTACCTCTTTTCCCGCCAATAGATCCTCAATCACATGGGCGCCGCCGTACTTCATCCCTTTGGTCTCGGAAAGTTCCGTGGCTCCAATATAGGCATCGACGGCAGCAACTCCAGCATATGCCGGAACATCGTTCAACCAGACTTTACCCATGCGAATCGGCGGGTCGGCATGGCCGAAATTTAAAAAAGCGCCGCTGGAGCACATCGGTCCAAAAGTCGCGGTAGTCACTACATCAACTTCCTTGGCGGCCTTCTCACATCCCTTTTCCGCCACGATCCCGATGATCTCCTCCGCGGTTACCACTACCGCCTTGCCCTGGCTAATCCGTTCGTTGATCTCTTCATACGTCTTCATCCGTTCACTCTCCTCGGTCCCGAAATCTCTCCCGACCGGCTCACCCTTTGCCGGATAAAAAAAGCCTCTTTTGATTAAGAGGCGGATCGGAAGCCTCTCATCTTTCAGGATTCGAATTAACGGCGGACCGTTAATTCGTCACCAACCTGCTGGATTTGGCACCATACTCGTAATCGTACGAAGGTTGCCGAGGTTTCACCGGGCCAGTCCCCTCCACCTCTCTGGATGAGTGATGCTATGGCTATATAATTGTAGTGAAAATAAAGACTAAAACCCCTTGACTGATTTTTTAATAGTGTACCATTACGTCAAAGGACTGTCAAGGAAAGATTTTCTATCAACTCGACGGTTCATCAGACTTGCCTGGGCTGCTTCGTCCCCTGATCTCCCGGGGTTTTGCCGTGCTCGCACTCCTTCGACATTTTTCGGAAAGTGAAGGCTCCATCGTAAATCTCGGAATCCTTTCTGAGTTGTAACGGTATGGTTGCCACCACAATATGCTTATGCTTTAGCAAACGCCTTTGGATCGAAAACCGGCTCTGATTATGCAGAAAGAACTGCCACCAATTCTGAATGGTAAACTGTGGTAGAACCACCGTGATCATATCGCCTTTTTTATAGGAATGCTCTTCATAAGACTCGATAAATTCAAGTAACGGCCCGACAACCTTGCGGTAGGGCGAGTACTTGACAATCAAAGGAATGTCGGTGCGGATTTTGTCCCAACGCTCCCGGAATTTTCGTTCTTCTTCCGGTGAGGTGGCTACATTGAAGGCGACGATATGACTCGAGATGGTCTTGGCGTAACGTAAAGCCCGAATACTCGCCTTATTTAGACTGGCAATCGGCACGATCACATGGTTGCGGTAGGTTTCCTTGGTGAGATCCACCGCTTCCAACTCTTCGGGCAGAAGCCGTAACTGATAAGCCACCGCCATATAATGGCGCTTTATCCGGAGAAAGATCACCATCAAAATGGGGATTGCCACGATAACGATCCAGGCGCCCATAAAGAACTTGGTCTGCCCGATAACGATAGCGGTGATCAAGGTAACCAAAGCTCCGAAGCCGTTGATAAACGCCTTGTAACGCCAACCTTTCTCACGATTGCGCAGCCAACGGACGAACATTCCCGACTGGGAGAGCGTAAAAGAGATAAAAACGCCTACGGCATAGAGGCCGATCAGGCTGGTTACATTGGCCTTAAAAACGATGATTAATAAGGCGGCAAATAGGGTTAAGACCAGGATGCCGTTGGAGAAACTCAACCGCTCGCCACGCTGTGAAAGTTGGCGGGGCGCGTACCCATCATGGGCCATCAATGAAAAGAGCATTGGAAAACCGGCATAGGCGGTATTGGCAGCCAGAGCCAGAATAATCATGGTAGCAATCTGTACAAAATAATACATTAAGCTATGTCCGAAGATCTGACTGCTGATCTGGGAGAGTACCGAATTGGTAGGCGATGGTGCCACGTGATAAAGATTGGCCAGATACGAAATGCCTCCGAATAAGATCAAAATAATTAGAGAAAGCATGAGTAAAACCGTCTTGGCGTTTTTGGCCGATGGTTCTTTAAAATTCGGAACGGCATTGCTAACGGCTTCTACACCCGTTAAAGCGGCACATCCCGAAGAAAACGCCTTCAATACCAAGAAGATGGTAAGCGGTTCCACGGCAGCCGATAAATTCGGTTCGGTAGGGATGTAACCGAAGATCTTAACCTTGGCAATGCCGGCAACAATCATGGATATCATCGCGAACATGAAGGCGTACGCCGGTATCCCGAATATTTTGGCTGATTCCCTAATCCCCCGCATATTGCCGATAAAAATAAGTCCCAGAATGATCAAGGCCACAAGTACTTGATATTTTAGAAGGAATGGAAAGGCGGAAGCAATATTAAAGACACCGGACGAAATGCTTACCGCTACCGTAAGGGTGTAGTCGATGGCCAAAGCGGCACCGGCTGCTACTCCGGCATACGGCCCCAGATTCTCGGAAGCGACGATATAGGCGCCGCCCCCATTTGGGTATGCCTGTATGGTTTGGCGGTACGAAAAAGTCAAAATCGCGAGTAAACCGATGATGGCCCAGGAGATTCCGGTTAGCGGTGCAAACGCCAGTATTCCGACTGCTGGAACTAAAACAATAAGAATCTCTTCGGTGGCGTATGCAACCGAAGAGATGGCGTCACTCGAAAGAATAGGTAAACCCCAAAAAATACTGTATTTTTCACTGGAGAGCGCTTCATTCTCAAGCGGTTTGCCGATCAATAACCTTTTAAGCCAAGACATTGCCCTTCACCTCTTGGTCAACAGTTCGTTATGAACCATGAACTGTCTGACTTTTTTATCCAATTTCTTGAAGAACATGCTATTTATATTAGCAAAAACCGTAGACTAGTGCAATGGTTTGATTTGAAAAGCCAGGAAGAAGATTCAAAGTTTAACCAAAACGTAACCTTCGGGAAACGTCGGTTTAAGCGTACTCTACGGTATGCTGTATGATCTTCCCCGAACCACCAATTTCTCCCCAAAAACGATTGAGCCGTCCGCTACCAAATGATATAATAAACGAAGTTTCATTCATATGTAAACATATGTAAATGATTTTGCGAATCAAGGAATGGTGATCCTCAGTTGAAATACTTAGTCATTTTAGCCGATGGCATGGCGGATTATACAGTTCCGGAATTGAACGGCAAGACTCCACTGGAATGTGGAAATAAGCCCAATATGGACCAATTGGCACGTCTGGGCGAAGTAGGTCTGGTACGAACCGTACCACCGGGAATGCCTCCCGGGAGCGATGTGGCCAACCTGGCAGTGATGGGTTATGACCCGCACCAATTTTATACCGGACGTTCACCCCTTGAGGCGGTGAGTATCGGAGTGGATCTGGAATCCGGTGATGTGGCGTTCCGCTGTAATCTGGTGACTCTTTCGGATCACCCGGTTTACGAGGAGAAGGTGATGGTCGATTACAGTTCGGATGAGATCACCACTTCCGAATCAGGGGAGTTGCTGAAAAGTTTGGCTCGGGAGCTCAATTCGGAAGAATTCAATTTCTATGCCGGGATCAGCTACCGCCATCTTTTAGTCTGGCATGGCGGTCCGATGGATACCGGATTGACCCCGCCTCACGATATTTCGGATCGTCCGATTACCACCTTTCTCCCCAAAGGAAACGGCGCTTCCGAGTTGTTGGCATTGATGAAAAAGAGCCAAGAAATTTTAAACAATCATCCGGTCAACCAAAACAGAATCACCCGGGGGTTGCGGCCGGCCAACTCCATCTGGTTATGGGGGCAGGGCAAAAAACCGAATCTTGTTCATTTCTACGAACGATTCGGTCTGCATGGATCGGTAATCTCTGCGGTTGATCTGGCGAAAGGTATAGGCATCTGTGCCGGGTTGAAAGTAATCGAGGTACCCGGCGCCACCGGAAATGTTCATACCAATTTTAAGGGAAAAGCCCAAGCGGCGCTTGATGCTTTACGGGAGGGGCAGGATTTTGTCTATGTCCATATCGAAGCACCCGATGAAGCAGGCCATCGCGGGGAGATTGAGAATAAAATAAAAGCCATCGAGAAGATTGACGCCGAAATTCTCGGAACAATTCTCAAGGAATTACCCCAAATCACTCCGGAGTTTAAGATCATGGTACTACCGGATCACCCAACCCCGCTAACACTCCGAACTCATGTAGCTGATCCGGTACCGTTTGTGATCTATCAAAATGGGCAACCTGCCTCTGAGCATTCCGTGGCACGTTTTGATGAGAAGAGCGCCGCCGGGACCGGAGTTTTCGTTGATGAAGGCCATCAATTGATGGAGAGGTTCTTGAGATGTGGGATGTGAGTCACAAATAACTACTCCCTGCTCCTCTCCATTCGGCACAAGAAAAAACCGTCTCCCCCACCGGCAGTCGGAAAAACCGTAGCCCACTTGGCTTCCGGATCGAACAGGCTCTCCCGAAGTTTTTCAGGCAGGAACGGTTGATATTCAACCGGAATGAAATGGGGATGATTCGCCAGAAACGACTTGATTTGCCCTTCGTTCTCCTCCGTTTCCAACGAACAAGTGCTGTAGACCAGCCGTCCTCCCGGTCTGACAAGAGTAGCGGCATGATCCAATAGTTCTTGTTGAGTTCGTGAGAGCGCAGCAATATCTGCTTCCCGGCGCCGGTAACGCGCATCCGGCTTGCGACGCAGGACTCCCGTTCCTGAGCAGGGTGCATCCAGTAATACCGCATCAACTAAATTTCCCTCAGACAAGGTAAACTCCCGGGCATCCCCCAATTGTGGCTTAATACAATCAAGTCCGAGCCGTTCGGCATTGGACGCAATCAGTTTCACTTTATGAGGATGATCGTCGATACTGATGATTTCACCCTTATCCTCCATGAGTTCCGCCAGATGAGTACTTTTTCCACCCGGCGCGGCACAGAGGTCAATGATTCGTTCTCCGGGACGAGGATTGAGTAAATGGGCGACCAACATCGGACTCTCATCCTGAACAAAAACCTGGCCGGAGAGAAATTCGGGCAATTCTGATATGGCACCGGCATTCTCATTCAGTTCTACTGCTTCATCCAACCAAAGTCCGGCGTGGCAATGAATCCCCCGTTCGTTCAATCCATCGCGAATTGCGGCGGGAACGGCCCGTAACCGGTTTACCCGCAAAGTCAGCGGTGGAGATTGGTTATCCAGTCTTAGCAACTCCTCGGCTTGATTTGGGCCGAATTGGCGGATCCAGCGAGAAATGAGCCAGCGCGGGTGAGAATACCGGATGGAAAGATATTCTTCCAAATTTTCAGTGGGTTGGGGAAAACGGATCTGGTTTCGAGTACGGATAAAATTCCGCAATACTCCATTCGTAAGCGGCGCCAACCCGGAAAATGCCGAATGCTTCACGTTCTCCACCGCACTATGGCAGACCGCACGTTCCGGAATGTCCGGTAGGTATTCCAGTTGAAATATGGCTAAGCGCAGTTGACTTGCGACCGGTATTTTTAACGACGCTAAAGGACGGCTGAGTAGCCGTCCCAAAATATAATCAATGGTTATCAGATGTCGCAGTGTTCCATAAACCAGCTCGGTGGCAAAAGCCTTCTCCCGTTGATCGCTATCGGGAAATTCACGGAAGATCTCGTTTAAGGCCAAACCGGCATATGCCTGATCGCGTACGATCCGGTCCAAAACCAATCCGGCCAATTCCCTTCCGGTCCGCCCTTTTAAGGGAACAACCTTGCGGGAACTGTCTGTTTTATTGCGGCCTCTACTACTCATCCCGGTTGCCCCGTATGAGGAGCATTCTTACCAGTTGCAAAATTGCGGTGGCAGCAGCCGCCACATAAGTCATGGCTGCGGCACTTAACACTTTACGTGCCCCCGTGGTTTCCTCACCTTGCATCAGGTAACCGCCTTCAGTCAATAGGCGCATTGCCCGGTTACTGGCGTTGAACTCTACCGGAAGGGTCAGTACGGTAAAGAAGACAAAGAAACTGAAGAGAATGATACCCAAATCCAATAAGAAATTCGAGGCGCCGCCGCCAAAGAATAGACCGATGAAAAAGAGAATATAACCCAAGTTGGATCCGATGTTCGCTATCGGGAAGACCCCGTTTCTGATGGTTAGCGGGGCGTAAGCATTGGCATGTTGAATGGCATGACCGGTTTCATGAGCCGCCACTCCCAGGGAAGCCAGTGAATGCCCATGGTAGACTTCAGGTGAGAGGCGAAGCACCCGGCTGCGGGGATCGTAATGATCCGAAAGAGTACCCGGTGTCAGTTCCACCGGAACATCGTGCAGATTGGCGTGATCCAACAGTTCACGGGCCACTTGGGCTCCGGTCATTCCTGAAACCGCCTGAACCTCCTGATATTTATTAAAGGTTGATTGCACTCTGAACTGGGCATAGATGGTAAAGATGATGGCCGGGATCAGCAGCAGAAATGTGGGATCAAAAAACATGACGCGTATCCTCCTTATAGAGATATTGTAGGTAAAATTGCGGTATTCAATTCACGGGAAGAAATTCGAAGACCTCTGTATTATGTAAATTTCATTTCCACTTGCAATCTGCGGCCGTTGGCATACTCGATAGCTAACATCGGCCGTTTACCGGAGGGTTGTACTTGAGTGACCAGGATGTTCCCGTCACCCGTCGCAACCAGAATACCTCGTTTTTTAATAAGCGCCGTGATCATTCCCGGTTCCGGCGGCGGTGTGACGGAAGTACCCTGGCTTTTTTCCAAATCTGCCGGACAATCAGATTCTAGGATCTTTAAACGTTCCTGGTTAAAAATAGTTTCAACACCCGGACTCGGGTTGAGCGCCCGGACCAGGTTGTGAATCCGGGCCGTAGGGTCGTCCCAGCGAATCCGGGTCAACTCCAATCCCGGTTTGGGAGCTTTAGTCGCGGCTGATGAATCTTGCGGACTGCGGGGGGCAGTACCGGCAGCGATATCATGGACGGTTTTGACCAACAATCTTCCGCCCAATTCAGCTAAACGTTTATAAAGACTGGTAAAATTTTCGTTAATTCCTATATTCACAGTTTCCTGGTAGATAATATCTCCGGTGTCCCAACCTTCATCCATATACATGGTGGTTACACCGGTGGTAGAATCACCGTTGATGATACTCCATTGAATAGGCGCGGCACCGCGGTATTTGGGAAGTAACGAGCCGTGAACATTAATACAGCCGTATTTCGGTCCGTATAAAACCTGAGGCGGGATCTTTTGGCCAAAGGCAACCACGATCACGAGATCTGGGTTGATTTCTGTGAATTGTTCCAGAAATTCGGGAGCCGCCACAGCCATTGGCTGCCAAAGTCGTAATCCGTGTTTGAGAGCAACGGTTTTGACTGCCGAAGGTTGCAGTTCCATACCCCGCCCTTTCGGCCGATCCGGTTGAGTAACCGCGCCGATAATATCATAACCGCCCCGGATCAGATGTTCCAGGCTGGCCGCGGCAAATTCGGGGGTTCCCATAAATAATAGCCGCACGGTAGTTCTCCTTTGTTTTACGTTAAATAGTCGATAAACAAAATGCCGTCCAGATGGTCGATCTCATGCTGCAACGCCCTGGCGAGTAATCCCTGACCGGTAACTGTCACCTGCCTGCCTTCTAAATTCATTCCGGTGACACTCACCTTTTCCGCACGTGTAATATACTCGTTTCGGCCCGGGATCGAGAGGCAGCCTTCGACATCCTTGTTTTCACCAGTACGGCTGATAATCTTGGGATTGAACAATATATAAGGCCCGCTCTCTTCTCCAGTGTCGATCACGACCAGTCTTTCAGAGATCCCAACCTGAGGAGCCGCGAGCCCCACACCCTTGGCGTCATGCATCGTCTCCAACATATCCTTGGCGAGATTTCGCAAACGTTTGTTTACTTTCGAGATCTCCTTGGCTTTTCTCCGTAAAACCGGATCACCCTCCAAGACAATCATTAAAATGGCCATCGTGAACACCTCGCTATCAAGCAAAAGACTCCTGAAATATTATAATACATTATGTATGGGACTGGAGCTTTTTTACCATGTTTTTACGTTAGATCGCATACGGGTTCCGGTCGCGAAAGATTTGAACCTCGGGAAACTTACGGAAAGGGAACAAGCTCCATGTTGATTGGACCAATTCCCTTAATACGGCCGGTTCACCGGCTTTAACCAGGATTTGCCAGCGAAATCGATCTTGAACCTTTGGAATCAAGGCCGGAGCGGGTCCCAGGATCTCGATTACCTGCGGCAAGCCGGATTCTTCGTGTGGACGCGCCGTAGCTATTTTTGCCTGCTGTTCACGGAGTATCCGGCAAAACTCTTCCGCCGCAGCGCTCACTTTTACCGAACGAATACTGCTAAAGCCAAACCTGAATAACTCGGTAAAGGGTGGGAAACTCAATTCGCGACGCTGAGCCAGTTCTTCTTGGTAAAATCCCAAATAATCATGGTGTTGGGCATACTTCAATGCGTAATGGGCCGGGTTGTAGGTCTGAAAAATCACCCGGCCCGGTTTGGTTCCCCGGCCTGCTCTCCCTGCCACCTGGGTTAAAAGATGAAATGTCCTTTCCGCAGCGCGAAAATCAGGCAGATTTAAACTGGAATCGGCCGTAATCACTCCGACCAATGTAACCCGGGGCAGATCCAGGCCCTTGGCGATCATCTGTGTACCCAGCAGGATATCGAACTCCCCCTGCACCAGCTTTTGATAGATTTCCTGATGAGCGCCTTTTTTTGAGGTAGAGTCTAAATCCATTCGTATCAGGCGGGCCTGGGGAAAGTTCTGGGCCATTTCCTCCTCGAGCTTTTGGGTGCCGTGGCCGAAATACCGAATCCGGCTACTGTGACATTTCGGACAGGTATCCGGCATTTTCTGGCGATAATCGCAGTAATGGCAACGGAGTACCTTATCGTTGGCATGATAGATCAACGCCACATCGCAAGAAGGACACTTCAGGACCTGGCCGCAATCGCGGCACAGTATGAATGTGGCGTAACCACGGCGATTCAGTAACAGAATGACTTGCTCGTTATTCGCCAGATTGTCCGCAATGGATTGATGCAGGACACGACTTAAAATATTTCGATTTCCATTCCGCAGTTCCTCCCGCATATCGACTACAGCCACTTCCGGTAAGGATTGGTCGTTATAGCGCCGTGTAAGCTCAAGGTATTGATATCTTCCGGTTTGAGCGGCAAAAAAAGATTCCAACTCCGGGGTGGCGCTACCGAAGATCGCTTTGGCCCCGGTAATTTCGGACAGTTGTTCAACAACCCGGCGGGTGTGATATCGCGGAGTTTCTTCCTGTTTATAAGTGGTTTCGTGTTCTTCATCCACTATCACCAGGCCAAGTTTGGTAAAAGGCGCAAATACGGCAGAACGAGCACCCAAAAGGAAATTGGCTTGACCGTTCTTGACCTTGAACCATTGGTCGTACCGCTCTCCATCCGACATATTGCTATGTAACAACGCCACCTGATCACCAAAGCGGTTGCGGGCCCTGGCCAAGGTTTGCGGCGTGAGCGCAATTTCCGGTACCAGGTATAAAACTTGCAGGCCACGGCGGAGAGCTTCAGCGGCCGCTTCAAAATAGACCTCTGTCTTACCGCTGCCGGTCACGCCATGAAGTAAGAAAAGCCGGGACGATGAAGACTTGAAAGTGTCAAGTACTGTCTGTTGCTCCGGGTTGAACTGAACTTTGTGTGTTCCATCGGTCTCAACAGGCGTAAACCCCACCGGGATCCTTTCGATCTTCTGCAACGAACAGTCGATTTTACCCTGATTCAAGAGACGCTTGATTACGGCAGCGCTTACTTCGGCAGCTGCCGCCAGTTCCGGACCGGCCATACCTTGGGGATGTTGCAGCAGAACATTTTTTACGCGGATACCGGCCGGATTTCGATCATCCAAAGCAGGAAGATTCCAGCGGTACACGCGAATGGTCTTCGAAGAGATCCGCGGTTTCGCGATCTCGGTTATAGGGAGCAACAACTTACTACGCAGGAGCCATTCCCAGATAACCCCCAGAGCTTGAAACTCCTTTTGCCATTTTGACCTGGTCCATTGAGCCTCGGTAGCGGCAGTCAACAACTGGTAAACTTTTTGGGAAATATCCTCTTGAAAACCGGCTGAGATTAGTTGTTCCCGGATACTCTCGGGTGATGCAGCCAACCGGAAGCCGTCCCTACGGGTTTGTTTCGCCCCCGGGGGAAGGCAAAGTTGAATTACATCCGCCCGGCTGCAAAAGTAATAATCAGCCAGCCAATCGATGAGTTGATATTGGGTTCTTGTAAGTAGCGGCGGAGAGTCGATTAATTGCCGCACCGATTTTAAAGAACTAAAATCCGAATGATCGGTCAATTCCCAAACATAGGCCAGGTTGAGCTGCCCTTGAAATGGAACGACCACCCGGGCCCCGATCTGAAGCGAAGTTACAATATCTTCAGGGACCATGTAATCAAATAGTTGATCCAAATGTTGGGCCCTGGAAGCCATCAAAACCTTAGCAATCAATTGACTCATTTTCCCAAGCTCCGTATTAATGGATCCGATACCCTGTCCCCATCGACTCCAAAAGAGCCTATGCGGAGCATGATACGTTCATTGTCATAGATTGAACTTACCTTCAAAAAAGGATGAATAAGAATAAAGATCCCAAAGCATTCGCACTCTGAGATCTTACCACATCCGTATCCCGGCCAGTGTCTATTTAATTCCGGTTTTTGTCCGTTCAACTTTGATCTTACCTGCGCTGATCTCTTCCAAAGCCGCCGATACCGGCTTAATCGATCGTTCCTCACTCGGAGTCTCTTGTTCTAGGATACGGCGAGCTCGTTTCGCAGCCGCGGTAACCAGGGTATACCTACTGTCAACGTGTTTGAGTAATTCATCTAGCGGTGGATTGATCAATCAATGTGCCCCCTTGTATTCTATGCCTGCCCTGCCATATAATCA
>DASVMB010000406.1:0-4206 GCA_036384575.1 Bacillota bacterium | reverse complement strand
AACTCCTCGTTCTCCCGTGACAACCCCAATCCCGAAGGCTTCCTAAACCGGCTCTTCAGTCGGTTTTTTTCTTGGCCATATCCTTTATTCAATCTCGGATGCACGAAGAATCCCCTGTTAGTTTATAAAAATACTTTCAGAATAATTTAAAAGGAGTTTTTTCTACGGTAGCGAAAATTAATCTATAATTATGCCAAATAATTGAGGTGCTTTCCGTTTTGTCCGGAATCAAAATCGGGATTGCCGATGATAATCAGGAATTTTGTCAACTTCTAAAGGATTACTTCGCTACCCAAAATGATCTGGAATTGACTGTAATCGTGCATAATGGTATTGATGCCATTAAAGCCATATCCCAGAATCAAATGGATGTTTTATTGCTGGATATCATTATGCCCCAAATGGATGGGTTAGGCGTTTTGGAATGGCTTAAAGAACATCAACCCCCTCACCGCCCGAAGATCATCATTTTTTCCGCTTTTGGACAGGAGGAGATCACCAAGAGTGCAATCAACCTGCGGGTTGATTATTATATTTTAAAACCCTTCGATCTAGCCATTTTGACCCAACGTATTTTCGAGATCGCCAAGGGTAAGGAGGATTTGATTAGTTCCAGAAGAATCCCCCATACCGATAAAGACCTGGAATCACAAGTGGCTCAAATCATTCAAAGTTTGAGGATTCCTTCTTATTTTAAAGGTTATTCTTATTTAAAAGATGCGATTTTGCTCACGATAGCCGACCCCAACCTGATTAATGAAGTTACGAAAAGGCTTTACCCAACAATTGCTACCCATTATAATACCACTCAGTTTCGCGTGGAGCGAGCAATGCGATTTGCGATTGAGACCGCATGGAATAAGGGCAATGTCAATGTTTTACACGAGTTATTCGGGTATTGCGTAGACGATAAAAAAGGTAAACCTACCAATGCCTCATTCATCGCCAAAATTGCCGACAAGATTCGTCTTGAAAAAATCGCCAATAAGAATTAAGGGAGAAGATATAGTAGCGGTTTTGCTACGGAGGGATTCATTTGGAAGGAAAAGCCCGGGCTCGAATCGATGTGCGCACCAAGAATTTGGCTAAGCGAATCAAACAAGGGGAGATTGCTGTAATTGATCACGCAGATCTTGATCAGGTCTCCGCTGATTCATTAGTAAAAGCGAAAGTGCGGTTGGTCATCAACGCCAGCCGTTCAATGACCGGAAGATACCCCAACCCCGGACCCGCCGTTTTACTCCAAAATGGAATCGAAATCTTGGATAACATCGGCCGGCCTGTATTTGATAAGATCCGGGAAGGCGATATTCTCGAAATTCGCGGGGCTGAGATCTGGCGTGGTCAGGAATTGTTGGGAACCGGAACGTATATGGATCTAAAGACCATCAATCACAGGCTGCGGGAAGTCCGGAACAACCTTTCGGATGAATTGGATAAATTTCTCCACAACACACTGGAATATGCCTTGAAAGAAAAAGACTTGATTCTGGGAAATCTTAAACTTCCTGATGTCAAGACAAAGTTTGAAGGTAAGCCGGTTTTAGTCGTGGTTCGGGGGCAGAATTATCGCCAGGATCTTACGACGATTCAATCTTATATCGATGAAGTAAATCCGGTATTGGTCGGGGTAGATGGCGGGGCTGACGCGCTCATCGAGTTCGGTTATAAACCGCACATGATTATCGGGGATATGGACAGTGTTACCGATGAGGCCTTGCGATCCGGGGCGGAATTGGTGGTTCATGCCTATCCCGATGGACGGGCACCGGGATTGGAACGGATTCAAAAATTAAATTTACCGGCTAAAACATTTCCAGCCCCCGGAACGAGTGAGGATATTACTCTACTATTGGCTTACGAAAATGGTGCTGATCTCATCGTTGCGGTCGGAACCCATTCCAATATGGTGGATTTTTTAGAGAAAGGCCGCCGTGGAATGGGCAGCACGTTCTTGGTACGTTTGAAAGTCGGCGCAATCCTGGTTGACGCTCGTGGTGTCAGCAAAATTTATCAAGGACGCGTCAAATTGAGTTATTTAGTCCAGTTATCCCTGGCAGGGATGTTGGTCATCTTGGTTGTTTTGTTTCAAACTCAATGGGTGCGTGAGTTTGGTAGGACCTTGTGGTTGCAGTTAAAAGTTTTGTTGGGATTATAAGGATTTTCTTGTCGTAAGAGGGGGATTGTCATGATTGTCGATATGCGATACCATGTCGCTTCATTGGTAGCCGTGTTTCTGGCTTTAGGTTTAGGGATTATTGTGGGGGCCAATTTAGGTGTTTCGGCGAATCCTCAGTTTGAAAAACAGATTGATCAGTTGGAACAGACATATCAAAAGATACGAAATGATCAGAAAACGCTTGAGGCCTCGTTACAAACGAAAGATAATGAGCTTGAGATCGCAAACCAGTTTCAGAACGCCATCGTCCCCAGTCTGGTTGGGGATAGGCTGCTGGGGAAGCGGATTGCCATTATTCGTACCAACGACTCCATCGATTTTAAGTATGCGAAACAGGTCGTCAATCTTTTACGGCGGGCCGGAGCCGAGGTTACTTCAATTACTTCCATTACCAAACCTTTTGATTTCTCAGATCCGGCATTCAAAACCGAGTTGGTTGAGGCGTTCAATTTAAATACAACAGAAACCAAGGATCTTTTTCCGCTCGTCTCCTCCAAGATGATGCAGATCCTCATTCACGGCCAAGGGAGTTCGGAGTTGCTTTTTCTGCAAAATAAAGACCTAATTCAACTCTGGGGGGATTACAACCGGGGTTATGTCGATACGCTTATTTTTTTAGGCGGCGGGATGAATCCGCTTGGTGATTATCAAAAAGAGCTGGATCTACCGTTACTTGAATCGGCCCGTAAATCAGGGGTAACTGTAGTTGGTGTAGAACCGAGTTTTGTGACCAATTCTTATATGCGTTTATATCAATCCAAATGTCTCGGAACAGTGGATAATATCGATACTGCCCCGGGAGAGGTCAGTCTGGTTTATTTATTGGCCAATGGAAAACGTGGTTACTACGGCGTCAAGGATACCGCCCGTTCCTTACTGCCGACTTTAAAATTGAATTATTGATTATCGTTGAAAGCGATGTATACTAATCGTTGCGCACGCGCGCAAGACATCGTTTGTTTTTCCATTTGCAAAATCCGGCTTAAAAATAGTCGTAAGAACAAAAAGGAGGAATACATTGGTATCGATCTTAATTCCTGCCTATAACGAGGCCAAAACCATCCGGGATACGGTCTACGCGGTCAAAAACCTCGATAAAGTAGATCAAATCATTGTCATCAACGACGGCTCAAAAGACGAAACCAGCAGGCTTGCAGGTGAGGCCGGGGCCGAAGTGGTGGATCTCGCGCAAAATCTGGGAAAGGGCGGAGCCTTAAACTTTGGGCTGCAGTACGCCCGGGGCGAAATCATCGGACTTCTTGATGCCGATCTGGGTAAATCCGCTGCCGAAGTTGAGAAATTATTGATTCCAGTGCTCGAGAATAAAGCCGACATGACCATCGGGCGTTTTCCGCCTGCAAGCAAAAAGGGTGGATTTGGAATGGTCACTTCACTTGCAAAGAAAGGGATTCGTTGGTTCACAGGACTCGAGGTGGCAAGCCCCTTATCGGGTCAACGTGTGATGCAACGGAACGTCATCGAATCCGTTACCCCGTTTGAATCCGGGTTTGGGGTGGAAGTTGGCCTCACGATTGACGTCTTTCGTCACGGTTTCCGGGTAAAGGAAGTTCCTGTTCAGATGCAGCATGCGGAGACCGGACGGGATCTGGCCGGGTTTCTCCATCGGGGTCATCAATTCATGGATGTGGCTCTGGTACTTGTCAAAAGATTGATCAAAAAATAACGGGGTGATTCTGTGGTTGAAGCGATGGACCAGTTTGGAGCAGTGGCGCTTTTCTTGGCCCGTTATCTGTTGATTTTGGCTGTATCTTATTTACTCGCTGCAGTTATATTTCCTTCACTCATCCGGCTCGTCAAAGAAGCCGGATTGGTAAGACCGAATTTTAAAGGTGAAAATATTCCCGCCTCTACCGGAATTATTTTTTTGGCAGTGTTGCCTTTTAGTATCTTTTTGGGAATGATCTTAAAAATTCCGGCTTTTAATACTATCAATTCGTTCCTTTTTTTATTTGTCGCTATCGGTATGGGTTTTATGGGATTTTTCGATGATCAACTAGGAAATCATG
>DASVMB010000405.1:0-3541 GCA_036384575.1 Bacillota bacterium | reverse complement strand
TGATTATCAACATTGGAGCCTATATAATTGTCATTATCGCCGCAATTTTATTGTCTGTTCTGAAAGTAATTCCAATATTCTCGGGAATCATTGGATGTGTATTAGGTATTAGTTTCTTGCATACTTCCATTTCTGAATATGGAAGCTGGAGGAGGGAAAATTGCTAGATAGACCTCCGAAGCAAGAACCCCCTAATCCTTCAGATGAAAAATGGGGTCTTTTAAAATACATTATCAGTGAACTTAAAGTTGGGAGAATGTCCAACCTGGAACGAAAAGACATTCTCTTAATTATATTAGTTCCAGCCGCGATTTTAGTTTTTGCTAGAGAGAAAATTATATCGCCAGATTTAGCTGCGAATGGTTTTTATGTTTGGCTTGTATTGATGTCATATCGAATAATAATTCATCCATGGTTAAGAGCAAAATCAAGCCCGGCTAATAAAAAGCGTTCGAAATAAACCCGCCCTTTAGGGTTTATTTTTTATACGCCAAACCTGCGCAACTAAACTAAATATGGCGTTAGAGCTTATATTTTGCCTATTAATGCCTCTCGTAATCGTAAAAATAATTTTTGTTTTCCGTGCCGGGACAAGATTAAGAAAAAAGTCAAGTCTGAAAATTTGGGAAGCGGGTGGTATAATAAGTATCGAACATATGTTCGATTAAGAGGAGGATAAAAAATGCCCCAGGTAAACGAGGACTTTGAACGGTTTATCACTACGCGCTGCCAGGCAATTGAAAAACAACTGGCCGATAAGCCGGAATATATAGAGATCGAAAACAGTCTCGCGGAGATTGGAGCAGCGAGGGAAATTGATGATTTGGTCATCAAAAAAATCGTTCTTATCGAAGAGCTGTTTTATCGGAAAGGGTTTATTGACGGTATTCAAAATATATAACCCGCATGAATAGAAGGTTTGCGGAATTTATGGTGAAATTATGGTGAAATTCGGAAAATAAAAAATTCCGGTTTCCCGGAATTCGTTGATAATATTGGAGCTGGCGAACGGAATTGAACCATCAACCTGCGGTTTACGATACCGCTGCTCTGCCATTGAGCTACGCCAGCTTAAGATCGCGTGAACCTACAAATTATTTTATCATGGATTGTAGCGGATTTCAATCTCCGTCGCGCCTATCTCGCCCACGAAGTATTCCCCGAAGCGACGGGAAGAAAGATGAAAAAACTTCTAGAAAACTCTAGAAGTAGATAGTTTAAAATGAATGGAGCGGGCGACGGGATTCGAACCCGCGGTCCTCGGCTTGGGAAGCCGATGCTCTACCACTGAGCCACACCCGCTTGAAAACAATTCGTCAGCAAATATTGCGTTAAGCATAATATATTATAATGGAACCCTTTCAAAAAAGCAAGTTCTTTGGGAAGGGAAATTCAGGAAATCTGAATAATGGATTAAGTAGGAGAACTGAAGAGGATTTTGCGGGTTTTTGTCAAAAAGAAAAACGATATTTTTGATTCTCAATGAAAACTTAGGAGGTGCCTTATGAGCTATAAAATCAGCGATGAATGCATCAGTTGCGGCGCTTGCCAGTCCGAGTGCCCGGTGGAAGCGATCAGCGAAGGTTCCGACAAATATGTCATCGATCCCGGAAAATGCATTGAATGCGGCGCTTGCGCCGATGTTTGCCCGGTAGGAGCCCCCAAACAGGGTTAAGCATTTTTGGAGCAGTCAAAAAGCCCCTTTCAGGATTTGGAAAGGGGCTTTTACTTATTCCGCCTTGGTCTTCCGGATCTTATAAAACCGGAGGGGCAACGATCTCCGGCTCCTCAATGGCCTTTTCCTCCACATATTCGATTAATAACCGGTTGACAACCCCGCTAAAGGTCTGCCGCTCGTAAAAGGTGATCTGGCGGAGTTTCTCGTATAACTCCGGGTCGACCCGGACATGGAGTTCCTTTTTTACAGTTCGTTCAGTCATGGTTCTATTTTTTCCCGGTATTTTCTAGTTATACCCGGTTTTAAGACGGTATGTATTTTCCGGTCAGCCCTGGAGCAAGGAACCGACAATCTCGTTGACGAGTTTGCCGTCGGCGCGGCCTCTGACTTTGGGCATCAGGGCGGCCATTACCTTACCCATCTCTTTCTTGGAAGTTGCGCCGATCGCGGAGACTGTCTCCTGAATAATCCGGCGTAACTCGTCTTCGGACAATTGAGCGGGCAGATATCCCTTAAGAATGGCGATCTCCTGTTTTAACTGGTCGATGATGTCCGGGCGGTTTCCCCTCTCGTATTCGGGAATACTATCGCTTCGTTGCTTGACTTCCTTCGCCAAGACTTCAATAACCTCATCGTCGCTTAATTCGTGCCCCCGTGCGATCTCCTGATTCATCACAGCCGCCTTGGCCATCCGGATCACCGACAGCCGCAAGGTCTCCCTGTTCTTCATGGCGGTTTTTAAATCTTCCGGCAGACGTTCCCTCAACAACATTTGGAATTCCCCCCAAAAAATTATGTTCTGCTATTCATTCGTGGCCTATTCCGATTTTCCTGCCGTTTGGGAGTGGGTCCGCCGGTTCTAGGTATTTAGCCACCTCCGGTGGTTGACTACAAAGCGAATACATGCTTGCCGATTTGTTGAATGATCTTTCGTGTCCATACGTAAGAGCGAGCCCCGACTTTGGCGGGGTTAAAGAAAAAGAGGGCGCCTCCGGAAGGGTCCCAGCCGCTGATGGCCGATTGAGCCGCGCGCCGGGCGGAATCGGTGGCGGCACGGTTGATCTCACCATTGCTTACCGATTCGAAGGCTGAAGGTTGGTAGATGACACCGGCAATGGTCTTGGGAAACTTCGAATTTTGGATGCGGTTCATAATCACGGCACCCACCGCCACCTGCCCGGTAAACGGCTCGGCCTCCGCCTCGGCCCGAATCACCCGGGCCAGCAATTCAACATCTCCGGACTGGCGATTGGGTGCCGCAGGTTCGGCGCTGGTATATTTGAAGATCACTGCCGAGCCGATCAGTACCATGCCAATTATGAATAAACCAATGGATATTCTGGGCCGTCGCCAACGCAAAACGATCACTCCTTGGATAGTTTCCCTTAGTATCTCAAATTACGGGTTGGAAAATACCCAAGACCGTAGTGCACAGTCCCGCCTGGAATTAACCCGGAGTATCAGGCTCCCGGTTCGACCTTGAGCGGTAATTCCGGTTCGAGCTCTTCATGAATATATTGGATCGGATTGAGTTTTGTCAGTATCTTTTTGATCGTACTCTTGGTGGGCAGCATGGTGAATTGAATCCGGATCTCCATCATCGGGATCAGGTATTCCAGATGAATCAAAAGATGATCCAAGGTATATACCTTGGCTGAGTATGTTAGCGCCCGGCTCAGTTCATTTACCCGGCTGGGCGGAGTGATCCACCACTTCAACTGGGCCTGTTCGGTCAAGGCCCGCCAAAAAGAGTTCGCCAGGATGTTTACCAGTTCGGTGAGGACCGATACCTCAACCCGGTTGATGGATTTCAGACGTTTATTTCCCATCATCCGTTGGATCAGGAGTAGGGCATCCTGTTCC
>DASVMB010000404.1:0-9004 GCA_036384575.1 Bacillota bacterium | reverse complement strand
AGAGTATCCGCTTCATGGGCGGCTCCCGAAACGGTTTTTACGGTATGTGCACCACGGAGTAGCAGGCTCCAAGGTTTACCTGTACCGGAGGAAGTAATCACAATTTTTGCTCCCTCACGACAAACAGTGACCTTCAACTCCGGCTCTGCGGCAGTGTTATAAACTGTGGCGGAAGCCGTACCTCCATCCTGAACTTCAAAAAGCTGCAATTCGATCCCGGTGGCGTAGTCATAATCAGGCCTGGTATCTACCGAACCGACAGCGATCAAACTGCCCTCCCGGACCCAAAGCGGAATACTCAGATAACCATGGCGCTCATTTCGCATCGAGCCACCCTCTACCGTTTCGCCGGTAAGGAAATTGGTCCAACGGCCCTGCGGCAGATAATAGGAGGCGGTTCCCCGGTCATTGAAGATCGGCGCTACCAGCAACGATTCCCCCAACATGTACTGGCGATCCAAGTGGTCACAGAATGGATCGCCCGGGAACTCCAAAACCATGGCGCGCATTACCGGTGCTCCGGTTCGGGCTGCTTCACAAGCTGCGGCAAACAGATACGGCATCAACCGGCATTTCAACTTGGTGAAAAAACGTAGTACATCAACGGATTCTTCGTCGAATAGCCAAGGCACACGATAGGACATGTTCCCATGGAGCCGGCTGTGGGATGATAAAAGCCCAAAAGCAGTCCAGCGTTTATAAAGATCCGGAGTGGCTGTATGCTCGAAACCGCTGATGTCATGGGACCAGAAACCGAAACCGGAAATACCCAAAGATAATCCACCTCTCAGGGTTTCGGCCATCGATTCATAATTGGCCGTGCAATCTCCACCCCAATGAACCGGGAATTGTTGCCCTCCGGCAGTGGCCGATCGGGCGAAAACCAATGAATTGCCGGCGCCGAACTTTTCTTGGAGCGCTTCGAAAACTGTACGGTTATACAAAAAAGTATAGTAATTATGCATTTTTTCCGGATCGGAACCGTCGGAGTAAACCCCATCGGTGGGGATACGTTCCCCGAAATCGGTCTTGAAACAATCCACACCCATATCCATCAATTCGCGTAATTTTGCCGCATACCACCTGCAGGCCTCCGGATTGGTAAAGTCGACAATACCCATTCCCGGCTGCCAATCGTCGCACTGCCAGACATCGCCGTTAGGCTTTTTGATCAGGTAACCATTGGCTTTTCCCTCTGCAAAAAGTTGAGACCGTTGGGCAATATAAGGGTTGATCCAAACGCAGATCTTCAATCCCCTCGCTTTCAACCGCTCTAGCATCGGTCCGGGCTCGGGAAACTGCCGTTGATCCCATTCAAGATCACACCAGTTATACTCCCGCATCCAGAAACAATCGAAATGAAATACATGAAGCGGCAAATCCCGCTCGGCCATGCCGTCAATGAAAGCGGTGACGGTTTTTTCATCATAATTGGTGATGAAAGAGGTGGTTAGCCACAAACCGAACGACCAGGCCGGCGGTAAAGCCGGACGTCCTGTAAGATCCGTATACCGGGTAAGGGTTTCCTTGGGGGTGGGGCCTCCAATGACGTAGTACTCCAGATATTCACCCGGTACACTGAACTGGACGCGCGAAACCTTCTCCGAACCCACTTCGAAAGAGGCGCGGCCGGGATCGTTGACGAAAACGCCATACCCTTTGTTGGTGATATAAAAGGGAATGTTCTTATAAGCCAGCTCTGAACTGGTCCCGCCGTCTGCATTCCAAATATCAACCACCTGACCGTTTTTTACGAAGGGGGTGAATCGTTCCCCGAGTCCGTATACGGATTCTCCGACGGAAAGGGCCAATTGTTCTCGCATGTAGCATTGGTTGTCGGAAGTTTTAATATAGGCCAGGTTCTTATTACCGGTATCGGTGATTTTTCTGTCACCGTCGTAAAACTCCATGATCCAAGAGGTTTTGTTCAACCGGACACTTAAATTGCCGCTTTTTAAGAAAATATCATTCTCGGTTTCACCCACCTCGACCTTGAGGTCGGGATTGCGATGGAGGGCAAAAGAAGGAGTTTTGGGAACAACTCCCGTGAAATGAGATACTTGCACACCGATGATTCCTTCGAGCGGCGATGAGATCCGGATGGTCAATAGTGGTCCTGTAAGGGTTTGTCCCCGGTTAGCAATGTGGAAGTATGGAGTATAAACAGTTATCGAATGCTGATCGATCTCATAATCGTAGATCTCGGCCGGGCTATATACATTAACCCCTTCCCGGTTGCGCCAAAAACCGTCACTAAATTTCATGTTTCGATCACTCTTTCCTAAAATTCATTCATTTTTTACAGATTTGTTTTATTCGGTCTTCTCCAACTATTCTCCTGCTTCCTTCAAACTAATCATTCAACAAAAATAAGGGCTGATCCCTAAATTCGGACAGCCCCTGTTTATTGCCTATTGCCTGTTCCCTATTGCCTGTTGCCTATATGACCTAACCCCGTTTGCGGCGAAGTACGATAGGTTCTCCGAAGGCGTCATCGCCATGTTCTTTTAGAAATTGCTGCAACTCATGGATGGATCCGGTGAGGATGATCTGATTCTCTACTTCCTCATGGGGTAAAGTCAGTTTTCCATCTTTGTACTGGCGGGCTAACCAATTGTAATTTAAGGTTGCCACCCGCAGTACATTTTTTTCACCGAAGTTGATCCTGGCGATGATATGTCCCTTTATAAAATGCATTTTATAATATTCATTGGCGCTTTCAAGATTCATCTCCATGGGATAAGTATCCATAAACAAATTGCCGCCCAGTTTGACAAGATGTACGCTAAACCGGCTCGTTTTCCCGTCCTGGGTCAGGATTGCCTCATAAGCTTGTTTGTCTGTTATCTTTTGAAAGTTCCAGGTGCTTTTAGCCTTACCCGTCGTCAGGTCCTCTCCCTCAAGCCAAAGCCCGTCAAGCCGGGAGTCGGTGACCAAATCTTCATCGGTATACAAGGGCTGCAGTGATGGAACGCAACCCGTAATCCCCAAAACCATCGCCACACAAAGCAAACCTAAAAGCATGGTTTTGATTTTACCCATTTTATTAACCTCTCTTCCATACCCTATGGCTAGATCACGCCATGGCGTGACCCTTCCGGTACCTAATTTTGCAACATGGTGTATAATGTCTGCAACATTGCGTTTCGTTTCGTTTCATCCGGGACGATTAAACCGTTCTTGTCACGGCTATTCATATTGATTAATTCCTGAATCTGTTTGACCGCTTCCTTGGGATCTTCTTTAATATCGATAGTACTCCTTGAGTCAAGCCAAGCCGCGCGGTAGTGAGAATGATAATAATAAGTGTATAAAGGGGAGCCGCCATCTACCAAAAACGCATACGAACTCGCCGCAGTTGCGTAATAGGGATATGGATTGAGCAACATTTTTTGAGAGGTACAGATCATAAAGATCGTCGGGGTACCGCTATATAACTTGACACTTAGATACTCCGCGAGCTTTGGATTTTCCATCTTGTACATCACGAGATAAATCAGGTTCTCCAGGATATCGGTCTCGATGTCGCCCTCAAGACGACCCTCGGCGATGGCGCGGTGATGGGCCGCCTCCGGATGAGTCAGCAGGATATTGACTTTTACCTTACGTTGCAAGGCATCCTTTATTGCCTTCCATATTTCGGAATATTCTGTTTCTTCATCGAAGGCCACTCCTACAAGGCCTCGTAAGGACGAACCCACGATGGTAAACTGTTTGTTCTCATCTTCCAGACTTCGAATCATCTCCGCCGTACCTTCCAGCCGGTTGCGGAAAATATCTAAGAGGCCGCTATTTTGAATCTTGGATAAGAAAACCATCTGGTTGAAAGGTTGGTCACTCATCCGTCGAAACTCTTCCGCTAAGATTGCAACATAAATAAATCCTAAAAAACCAGCCAAGAACATGGCGGAACCCAGTCCGGTGAGGAACAAGGCGATGTTCCCTCCAATACCGGGCGTCAGTGGGATAAGTACCATTATCAAACCCAAAACCAGCAATAAAAAACTGAAGGCCACAGAACCAGGGAACAACTTCCGGAGTTCCTTCCCGGTTTTCATGCGTAATCGGAACCTCCTATTATGAAAAAAATGTAAGTCAAAACTCTTTTCATCATATTCTAGCCTGTCCCGTCAAAATCCTGCCGCAGCCGGGAATAAAAACCTTGGATGTTTCTTCAAGGTTTCCTTCGATAAAAAAATCCCTTTCATTTTGGGGAGTTCATAAATAATGAAAAAACAGCCTGTATGAAAGGGCTGTTTTTAACTCAGGATCTCATCTTAAAGAGCGAATACTTGACATACCCCGGCGGAATCTCAAACAGCGCGTCATTTAATGTGCTTTCCTTGATATTCCTGCATTCACTGGTAGCTATGATGGTACCACTAGCGCTTTGGGTCTCGGTCCGAATTCCATAATTCAATTTCGATGCGAACCAAACCGTAAACATACCATAAGTGCGATTTTTATATTTATACCGAATGATCTCACAATCATAACCATTTATCGATTCAATACCCGATAATTCCCGTTCAAACTCCACCCGTTGCGGCTCGGTGGGATCAACCGGATTTTTCATCTCCATGTATCGTTTCCCGGGCATTAAGGTCCAAAAGACCGATTTATCCTTGCGTAAAATGGTAATTAAAATTCCCTCGGGATGCAGCAATTCCTGCCGGACACTCCCCCCCTTGACGAAAATTTTCCCCGTTACTACCTTGCCGTTAATATCCGTCAAAGTAATGTCTGCCGTAAAATCAGGGGAACCCGGTGAATTCACAGTATATGGCTGATTGGCAGCATAAGCCTGATCCGGCCAAATCACCAAAGCAACCCATAGAGCACAACACGCAAATAGCCAAGATTTCCGGTCCATTACCAACGCCCCCTTCCAACATACACCGAAAACCGACGATAGATTAACGGATACAATACGCTATCCGCTCTCAGATAGACCATAGGCAAAGTTTCAATATAATAACCCGTGAAACATGAATGCCCCACGGGTTTTTACATTCCCTCTTTAAGATGTGCAAATCTCGGTGACCAGGTCGTTTCGCTTGCCTTGTCAAACCGCATGAAAAGCCATGTTCATTTTTTATATATACTCCATCTGCCGGGTTTTGTCAAGTAAGGGTTAACTTGGTTAGGACCTTTTCCGTTCAATGGCCTTCTCGACTGCGGCTACAATATGATCGGTGCCTAGTCCGTATGCAGCCAATAACTCGGCAGGGGTTCCCGATTGGCCGAAAAGATCTCGGGTACCGATGAACTCCATTGGAACCGGATGGTTTTGAACCACCACTTCGGCGACAGCGCTGGCCAGTCCCCCGATGACAGTGTGTTCCTCGGCAGTAACAATCGCGCCGGTTTCCCAGGCTGCCTTAATGATTTCCGCCGCGTCAAGGGGTTTTATAGTATGCATATCAAGAACTCTTACGGTACTCCCACGATTCGATAAGATCTCCGCCGCGTGAATTGCCTGTTCAGCCATGATACCGGTTGCGACAATGGTGGCCGCCTTCCCTTCACGGATTCGGTAAGCTTTTCCGATCTCCGGTTGATAATCAGCGGAAAAGATGATGGAGACCGGTTCCCGCCCAAGGCGGATATAAACCGGTCCGGGATAGTCGGCAGCAGCGAAAACCAGTTTCTCTGTTTCTACTCCATCGGCTGGATTTAAAACGGTCATTCCGGGGATGGCGCGCATCAGTGTAATGTCCTCAAGGGCTTGATGGGATCCGCCGTCCTCACCGACGGTCAGTCCTGCATGGGTCGCCGCAATCTTTACGTTTAGCCGTGAATAAGCCACGGTGTTCCGGAGCTGATCATAAGCCCGGCCGGTGGCGAAGATCGCGAAAGTACTGGCGAAGGGAATCTTGCCCGCCGCGGCCAACCCGGCGGCAGTGGAAATCATATCGGCTTCAGCGATTCCCATCTGAAAAAAACGTTCCGGAAATTTACCGGCGAAAATTGCAGTTTTGGTGGATTTGGACAGATCGGCATCCAACACCACCAGATTAGCGTTAATTTCACCCAGTTTAACCAGGGCATTACCGTAAGCATCACGGGTGGCAACTTTTTCGCTCATGGGTTACCCCTCTCATTTTAAAATTTGTGTCTACATTTTAAAGGCAATAGGCAACAGGGACCAGGCAATAGAACAGGCAATAAGGACAAGTTTTGCAAGTGATTTTTATCTTACCGTAAATCTTTAATCACTGTTGCCTGTTGCCTCTTGCCTGATTTTATGCCAACTCCTGTAATGCCCGCTCAACCTGTTCCGCCTGGAGCGCTTTACCGTGCCATCCCACCTGATTTTCCATGAAAGAGCAGCCTTTACCTTTACAGGTATGCATCACTATCATGCTCGGCTGGCCAAGCGTTGCTTCAGCCTCGGTTACCGCCCGATCGATGGCAGTAAAATCATGACCGTCTACTTCAAATACGCGCCAGCCGAAAGCTGCAAAACGCCTTACCGGATCGTTGAGGGATTTCACCTCTTCCACGAGTCCGTCTATCTGTAGCCGGTTATAATCAAGAAAAGCGGTGAGATGATCCAGCTTATAATGAACCGAGGTCATCAATGCCTCCCAGATTTGTCCTTCCTCGAGTTCACCATCGCCCAATAAAACATATACCCGATAATCCAAATGGTTCAACCGGGCCGCCAAAGCCATTCCATTACCCACCGATAATCCCTGTCCCAGAGAGCCGCCGGAGATCTCCACTCCGGGAGTTTTCCGCATATCGGGGTGCCCCTGCAGGATACTTTGAAAACGCCGCAGGGTCAATAGAATGGCTTTGTCGAAATAACCCCGCTCCGCTAGAGCGGCATAAAGTGCCGGAGCGGCATGCCCCTTACTCAGAATAAAACGATCCCGTTCCGCCCATTGCGGGTTTTCGGGATCGAGCCGCATTTTATGAAAATAGAGATAAGTAAGTAGTTCGACAGCTGAAAGGGAACCGCCGGGATGCCCTGATTGGGCTGCGGCTATCATCTGAATGATTGCAATCCGGATCCGGCGAGCTCGTTCCGTTAAATCGTTTTGTTCTTTCTCTTCCAGCAAACCATTTCACTCCTTCATTGAGTCTTAAAAAACCGCTTCACTTTGTTTCAACCGTACCTTTCAAAAGGGTTATAGCCTTCCGTGCCAATTCGTCACAACGGTTATTGTACTGGTTATCCTGATGCCCGGCGACTTTTAACCATTCTATCCGGTGCACCTCTCGGAGCGCTATCAGGCTTCGCCATAAATCCTGATTTTCCACGGGTTTTTTCTGTGCATTCCGCCAGCCGTTAGCCTGCCAACCTGCAATCCAGTTCTGGCGAAAAGCATTAATCAGATAGGCGCTGTCTGAATAGAGGCGGATCCGGCAAGGATATTTTAAGGCCTGTAATGCTTCGACCGCAGCGGTAAGTTCCATACGCTGGTTTGTAGTTGCAGACACTGATCCGGAGAGTTCCTTTTCTACTCCGGCGCAGATCAAAATAGCAGCCCAGCCGCCGGGTCCCGGATTCCCGGAACATGCGCCATCTGTATAGATCTCAACCAGTTTCATCTCGGCAGGATCAGATTTAATCATGAGATTAGGCCCCTCAGCGTGGCTAAATTTTTTCGGTCATCCTCCGGATTATCCTGGGGTGTTTCCAAGATTCCCGGAAGTTGAGAGAGTTGCGGATGGTTAACGAGAAACGCGAATCCTTCCAGTCCAATCTCACCCGCGCCGATATGCTGATGCCTGTCGAGATGGGATCCCAAATCGCCCATGGCGTCGTTAAGATGGAATATTTTTAGATATTCCAAACCCACCCGGGAATCAAAATCAGAAAGCACAGTTTCCCAACCGCGCCGGTTCCGAAGGTCATACCCAGCGGCAAAGGCATGGCATGTATCCAAACAAATCCCGATCCGTTTCTTGGCATCCACGCCCTGGATCAGCCGGCCCAAATCCTGAAAATCCGCGGCAATTTCCGCCCCCGCTCCGGCTTGATTTTCAAAGAGCAATATAGTAGATCCGGAAACCTCTTCCAAAGTTTGTTTGACCACCGCAATAATCTGTGTCAATCCCCGGTCGCGAGACTTGGATTTACCTGGGTGAAAGACAAAAAAATCCGCTCCCAGGAGGCTGGCGCGCTGATAATCCTCGCGAAAAGCTTTTAAAGATTTATCAAACAGGAGCGGATCCTCCGCCGCCAGATTCGGTAAATATGAAAGATGAACCATTACCGGATAAACTTTGGAATGTTGGCGGGCGGTATGAAAGGCCTCAATATCCTGGGAAACCATGGGCTTCCGCGCCCAACCCCGGGGATTGCCGGCAAAGATCTGAAAACCATCGCAACCCAAAGTGACCGCAGTTTTCACTGCTTGTTCAAATCCCTTTCCGATGGAGACATGGACTCCGAAGCGCATTAAGCCTTCCTCCGACGACCCAATTCATCAAGATATTTTAACCAGGAAGTCCGCTCGATAATAGCGCTAATTGAGTATTTTTCCGCCAAAAGTTGTAAACCCAAAAGCAAAATCAAGGCGATGGCCTTACTCATATCACTGAACATCCAGGCCATCATCATTCCCAAAGAGGCTCCCAGGAGATTCGAACCGCTGTCACCCATCATCACCTCGGCCCGGAGATCATAAGGCAGGTAATATAAAAGAGTCGCCAGAACGGGCAGGAATAAACCAAGGTGCGACTCGGAGTTGCGGCTGAAAATTACAATAAGAATAAAACCGAAGAGATAAAACTTTCCGGCGCGTCCCGGACGCAGATCGGAAAGATTAATGGAATTGGCGGACAAAGCAACGAGTAGAAAATTACTGATTAAGGTCCAAATCGGCCATTGGTTCTTTGTCAACTCCAAGGTTCCCAGACTGAAAACGAGTGCGATCACCGCACCGAAGATGGCCTTAAACCCTCCGGTTGTCAGGCGTTTCTCGCGAAATAGCACACGGAAATGGCCCCGGAATCCTTTGACATCATGATTTCCTAGTTGATCATCGAA